>JAGPCI010000152.1 GCA_018058165.1 Bacteroidia bacterium | reverse complement strand
TATAAAAAGTGCTATTGCAAAAACAACTTTTTTCATTAGCCTATAATTTAGTTTCTATCCATTGCCAAATAATCCAATCTTGGTTTTTCCAATGGTGGTAAACATGCACAAATGCTGGATTGTATGATGTGTTAAAACCATCATCAGTAATTATGTTTTCAGCAGGTTTTATACTCAAATTAATATTATAAAAATCGGCAATAAAATTCCATTTTTTTGATAATGTAGGATGGTTTTGCAAGCCAAACTCCCAAGCTGTTGAAATTAGGGTTCCTTGGTCGCGTGTTTTCCATTCTGCTAAGTTAAAAATGTGCATTGTTTTATTGTGCCAAGCTTCAAGAAATTTGTGGCTTAAATCGTTAAATAAAAATACGCCACCATTCCAATGTTGCCAGTTTTTATCGATTATGTTAATATCAAAAGTCGACTTGATATTTTCTACCAAATGATTGCACTCATCTTGCCAAATATCTTCACCTTGTTTATTCAGCCATTTCTGGTTCCATTTGTTATATTTTAACCCTGTAGCTTCCTGAATTCTCTCCACGTTTACTTCATGCATAATTATTTCGCCCGAAGCAATGTGCCAAGTCCGTTTTTTTTTATCGAAGTAAAACTGTTCGTTAAATTTAAATATTGGGTAACTGGTAAAGTATCTAATTGCTGTTGTAGTTTTAGTAACCAACGACTTTTTTATTTTATCAAACTCGGCTTGTAATTCTTTGTTTTTATCGATTAGGTGCGGTTCAAAAATGGTTGATTTTTTAATATCATCCATATATTTATTAAACTTATCTCGGTCGCTTGTTCTATTTGTTAAGCAACTACAATTAACAGCATAAGCGCTAAATTTTCTTACCTTACAATGGTCGGGTGCAAATGTTATTGGTGCTACAAACTCGTTAAAAATATTATCGCAATCTGCTGATACCGCCACAACATCAGTATCCAAATAGCAATAGTTATTTCCTAAGGGTAAAAACCTATGAATACCCGTTTTTAAATAAATACTTGCTTGGTGGTTATTAAACTTTTCGTCAGTTTTAATATCAATAATATTTTCGTGTATAATGGGAGTTTCGTTTCTGGCTGAATCGGTAATAATGTATATTTCGTTTTTGCTATATTTTTTTAGGTATTGTAATGATAAGTGCAAGGTGTCAATATGCTCTAATGTACCGCAAACTACAAACACAAAAATGTTTTTACTCATAGTTAAATGTATTAAACCAGGTGGTCATTTCTTTTACGCCATCTTCTATTTTACAGCTAGGTTTATACCCAATATACTGTTCAAGTTCTTGTGTGCTGCTGTGGGTTGATGGAAGTTCGTTTGCGGGAAGCGGCTCATAATTAACCAGTAACTTTTCGCCAATGTTATCGGCAATTAGTTGCGCATAATGTTGTATAGAAATTGGTGAACCATTGCCAATGTTAAATATTTTATGCGTGCCCAATGGTTCCGTTTTTATTTTATCAATCAGCAAATCTATTGGTTTAATAATATCGCTAACGTGGGTAAAGTCTCGAAATACATTGCCATTGTTATAAAGCGTAATAGGCTGTTTGTTTTTAATGGCTTTCATAAACTTATACGCTGCCATGTCTGGCCTTGTAAACGAGCCATAAACCGTAAAAAACCTTAACCCAATTGCTGTAATGCCAAACTGTTTGCAATAATTTTCTATCATTACCTCACTCATTTTTTTGGTGGTGCCATAAAACGATAACTGATTGGAAGTGTCACTGTCTTCGGCCATTAATTCTTGATTTGGGCTATACACAGACGAGCTGCTTGCATAAATTAAATACTTTACACCGTTTTTTCTGCATTGTTCAAGCACATTAAAAGTGGCAGCCACATTGGTGTCGAAATATATTTGAGGATTATTTAACGAGCCCGAAATGCCCGTTTCGGCAGCTAGGTGAATAAGTACATCTGGTTTATTGGTTAGTTCATCTAAAAACGCAGTGTTAATATTTTGCTGTAACACATTACCAAGTAATTTAGCCCTTTTGTTTGCAGCAATATTGTTCTCAGCAAGCAAATCAATTGCTATAAAGTTGTGTTTGGTTTTTAAGTATTGTTGCAGGTGAAAACCAATAAACCCTGCACCCCCAGTTAAAAAAATTAATGACATGCTTGTTATTGATGCAAAGTAAGGCAGATAATTAAATTAAGCAACATTGCTTTTGTTGCAAAAGCAATACTGTTAGGCAAGATTAAAAAACCTCAACCTCTTCGTTTAACCCAAATTACGCATTGGAAATGCATAATCGATAAAGAAGCCGTAAATCAGTTTTATGCAAAACTGCTAACATTTTCTTTGCCGAGGCTTCGGCACGGCATTGACCCAACTAAATCAAGTAGTTCGACTTTTCAAATCTTCTATTGATTAATTTGGGTTTAATACAATTGCCAAGTAGACCAATCTCTTTGCACTTCAATTTATGTTCGGTGTAATATGCGTGGCTTATTAAAATTGCTTTTCCTTTATACCCTTTTTGCAAAAGCAAAACAGCGGTTTCAATTCCATTTAACAAGGGCATACAAGCATCAATTAGGCAAAAACTAGTTTGTGCAATTTCAATTTGTTTTATGGCATCAAGGCCGCTGTGGTAAATGTTAACTACCTTGTAACTATTGTCTGTTTGGAGCCATGAAACAAGTAATTGTGAGTCTAAATGACAATCTTCAATAATGGTTATTGTTTTGTTATAGTAATACATAATTAAGCAAATTGAACAACAACCACAATAGAACTTTTTCTATTTTTCTTTTCGCAATAGAACTTCTTCTATTGTGCTATAAGTTTTTTTTACAGAAACTTGTATTACAATTTACCAAACCCCACTGCACATAAAAGTTGTTGGTAAATAATAATTTTTATTTATTTTTAACCTAAAGTTTTCAGCAGGTTTTGATTGATAAACCGCAAAGAAAAATGAAAAAATTGGAGAATATGTTTAATGATTATGAGAGGCTGAATGAAGTTCTGTTAAGCAGAAATGCGGGGGGCACATACATGAATGCCGGTACTACCAAAGACAATAGCACATGTTCAACCACGGGAACAAGTAACCAAGATCCGGATACTGACCAAGGTCCAGAAACTAACCCTAGTGACACTATTCCACCAACGCCACCGCCTCCAGCAATGCCTGCTATTCCTGTTATTGATCCTTTAGAGATTCCTCAGCCCATAGATCCAGTTATTGGAGATTAAATTACATAGACAACATGAGAATAAGTCCTTATGTTGTTTTTTTATTTCATATGATATTAATTAACTCATCCGCTGTTGAATTTTCAACATTTATTGTTGGTAAGTGGCTAACCTATTTGTGTGTAGATTATGCCAGAATAGATCACATTAACCATACTTCATCAGAGATTAAAATTGAAGTTAATTCTAATCAATTTTTTATTGAATTAAATGGTTATAAATTTGATTTTAGTAAATTTAAAAACTCTAATTCTTCATATTGGTACAGGCGAGCCGCGCATATAAGTTATACTTCCTTTCAAACACCACCAGATGTAACTAACCCAGCCATTATCAAAGATGGGGTGAACAAAGAACTACTAACATTGAATAGCTTTTTATTGGATAGTTTTTATGTAGCATCTAAATATAAAATTAATCATCATAGTAAATCAAATCTTAACCGTTTAGTTACATTTAAAATGGCATTAAATTGTGGTTTGAAAATACCAGCTTTTGTCATAACCAATCGCAAACAGAATGTAATTAATTTTAGTGCTATCCACAAAAAAATTGTAATAAAACCAATATCAGAAGTTGTTACTATAGATGTTAAGGAAAAATTATATACACAATACACACGAGTATTAAAACATAATGAATTGGACAAGCTTCCTGATAATTTTTTCCCATCCTTGTTTATGCAATATATAGAAAAATCTTATGAGGTTAGGTCATTTTATCTAGATGGGAAATTTTATTCTATGGCAATGTTTACACAGCAAAGAAAACAAACCGTTGATGATTTCAGAAGATATGAGTATACAAATCCGGTAAGAGTTGTGCCATATAAAATTTCTGAAGTAATCGAAGAAAAAATTAGACACTTGTTTAGTGATTTGAATATAAATAGTGGTTCAATAGATTTATTGAAACCACAAGATGGAAGCGAACTAGTATTTCTTGAGATTAATCCTGTTGGTCAGTTTGGAATGGTGTCGCACCCTTGTAATTATTATTTAGAAAAACTCATTGCCCAAAATTTAAGCAATAAAAAAAATGAAGGTTAATAAATTAACCAAGGATCTAAATTTTCCTTTAGTGTACCAGTTTTCACAAGAAATGCAGGGCATGAAAAATCCTAAAGCTGCTATGGTGCATACCTCTAGTACATTGAATGAAGCAAAAGTGTTTGTCAGAAAGTTTTATAAACCAATATGTAAATTGGTTTAATTTTAATGTATTATAAACTATCCAAGATAATTTAACTCATATTTAACCAAGAAAGTTAGCCAATACATATGAATGGTAAATTAATACTTTTTCTTTCTTTTTTCTTTTTTGGCAATTGTTCAATCCAAAAAGATTATGAAAACAATTATATAGAGAGGGCAGTTTTATTATGTAATAAAAATAAGCTTGAAAAAGCCTATAACATTATAATATCGCAGTTAAAGCAAGATAGTTCTTATGGCGTTTCGAAGAAACTAAATGCCATATATCTAAATAAAAATTTAGAAGTTTTAACTTCAAATAACTTTTTTAGTGACTCCATAAAACATTACATAGTATCAAGCTATATTAAATACTACCCTTACCCTAAGTACGATAAAATTATTCAATTTGTTGATTTGTATTTGGCAGATCAAAAACCAAGATATGAATATGGTTGGATAAAAGAAAACAAACCCGAATTAATAGAAGCAACAAGAGAGAACCTTTGGCATAACGACAGTTTGGTACTGCTTAAAGCACTAGCTATTACAGCAAACTATACTATTGATAGTTTTCTATCTATAGGAAAATTCCCTTCACATGCTTTTTATTTTGTAGTTATACATGGGGGGGTAGCTGTTCAAAAAAAGTATTTTTCACTTTTTAAACAGTTGCAACGGTACGAGTTCATTGGTTCTTATATGTTGGCCACAATGGAAGATAAAATGCTAATGAATGATAATAAGCCACAAAAATATGGAACTCAACTTTGTAATCCATACAACACAAATTATTATTACCCTCACACCTTTGTTTCTTTAGATAGCGTAAATTATTACCGAAAATTAATTGGTTTACCTGATGTTATAGATGATTGGAAATCATTTGGTGTTAATACAGATTCAATTCAAAAATTGAAAGCACCAAGTGAATAATTTTAAAGAAGCCACTTAAGACTAAATCATGATTTATTTTACCTTGTTTGCAAATTGTATACCTGTTAAGGGACTAAAACATTCTATAATATGTGACCTCCAACTGTACAGATATATATATATACCCAATGAACTTTATGATTTTCTGGCAGAAAATAAAAAAAGTAGAGAACCACTGTTAAATATTATAGAGAAATATGATTCAGAAAGAATTGGGATTTCCAAGTTTATTAACTATTTAATAGACAAAGAGTTTGGCCTTATGGTAGAATCTCTTGATGAATTTCCTGAGTTGGATTTTGTAAATTGGGATTTTCCAGGCCAAATCTCTAATTCAATTATTGATATCAATAATAACTCTGTTTACGAATACCTAACCTTTTTGCATCAGGTTGATAAAATGGGCTGCGAGGCAATCATGATAAGATTTTATGGAGATGTTTCTTTTGAAAAAGTAAGTTCAATCTTGAAGGAAGTAGATAATGAGGAGTTCAGCTTTCAGTCTATTGAAATCATTGCGAAGTATGACAGAAATCAAAGGGAACTCCTTAAAAGGATTATACGTGAAAATGTGATTTTGACGAACATACATCTTTATGATGCAACTTCAAATAGAGTTTTTCGAGCTTTTGATAAACAAATCAAATTAACTTTCAGCACAGATAAGCAATTCCGAAAAAAGTATTGTGGAGTAATTAACTCTGAATACCTTACAAGTAATATTGACCTCTTCACCGAAGCTCAACAACATAATACCTGCTTAAAC
>JAGPCI010000010.1 GCA_018058165.1 Bacteroidia bacterium | reverse complement strand
GGGCTTTTTGGTTACTTTTTAACTCGTTAATTTCTATTGCTTTTTTGCCTCGTTGAATGCTACGCATTTGCCCAAACAAATATTTATATTCAACGAAGCCTTTGAAAAAAGGTTATAAACCCTGAGTTAAAAAGTGACAAAAGAAAAACGAGAATTATTCTATAACGAGAATTATAGTTATTAAAATGAAATGCTCTCCACAAAATTATTGTGAGCCGATTTCACAAGGTTTGAAATTAAGCTTAACTACTAGTATTTATTGAATAGTGGTAACCATGCGGATATGCAGTTTTTTTATTAGTAGAATCGATATATTATCGATACATAACCTCTTTTATAGATTTAACTATTTTTTCTACACTAGGTAAAAATGCTTGAACAAAAGTTGGTGCATAACCTAAAGGAACATCTTCGGTAGTTACACGTCTTATTGGGGCATCTAAATAATCAAATGCATTTTTTTGAACCATGTATGTTATTTCACCGCTTATGCTAGCAAGTGGCCATGCTTCTTCTACTATCACCAATCGGTTTGTTTTCTTAACCGATTCAATAACCGTATCATAATCTATTGGCCTAACTGTACGTAAATCAATAATCTCAGCACTTATACCATCTTTAGCTAACTCTTCGGCTGCCTGGTAAGCTACTTTAATAATTTTACCAAAACTAACAATGGTAACATCTGTACCTTCGCGTTTAATATCTGCTTTTCCAATTGGTAAGTAGTATTCTTCTTCAGGCACTTCACCTTTATCAGCATACATCTGTTCGCTTTCCATAAAAATAACTGGGTCGTTATCTAATATGGCAGATTTTAATAAACCTTTTGCATCGTATGGATTTGAAGGAACAACAACTTTTAAACCGGGGCAGTTTGCATACCAACTTTCAAAAGCTTGAGAGTGTTGTGCGCCTAATTGACCTGCAGAACCGGTAGGGCCACGAAATACCATTGGGATATTAAATTGGCCACCACTCATTTGGTATATTTTAGCCGCTGCATTTATTACTTGATCTATAGCAACTAAACTAAAATTAAAAGTCATAAACTCAACTATTGGTCGTAACCCATTCATTGCAGCACCAACACCAATACCCGCAAAGCCTAATTCGGCAATTGGTGTATCAATAATTCGTTTGGCGCCAAATTCTTCTAACATGCCCTGGCTTACTTTATAGGCACCGTTGTAATCAGCTACCTCTTCGCCTATTAAAAAAATATTCGGATCCTTGCGCATCTCTTCGTTCATTGCTTCACGCAAAGCTTCTCTATATTGAATTGATCTCATTATATTAAATTTGTTGCAAAAATAGGCGCTTTATCTATCTTTCAAAACTTAAACAGATTATACCTAAATAGATTGCAAAGTTTTTGTTTATAAGTGAAGTATGTATTTAAAAATCAAACATAAACCTAAGTAAATATTTGGTAAATAAACTAAGCTTATGCTATGTTTATTAATAAAGTAACTTCTACTTGGTCGTCTTTTAAATCCATAGAAAAATTAATATTTAGCAAACCACATAGCATTTTAACGGTCCATAATCCAGGGTTATCTGGCATGGTGTTAAACACTGTTTCATCGGTATTTTTAATAAACATCATTGTCTCTTCCGATGGTTTTTCTGCGTAAACATTTGTTATAGTAAGCTGTACCAAATTTTCATCAAATTTGTTTGATGTGATAATTTGAACATAGCCCGCAACAGGGGTAAACTCAATAACATTTAATAGCAAGTTTTTAATAACACCTTGCAAAATCATACGATCTGTTTTAACAAATGCCGATTCATCCAAGTCTAACATTAAATCTAAATGTTGCTTTTGAATCTCGTTATTAAAGTAGTTAAGTTCGTCTTTTATTAAATCTGCTAGATCAAATTTTTGAGCAACAGCAGTAATGTTATTTGTATAAAACTTAAGCCACCAAGCTAAATTCTCACTCCTTAATAGTGCTTTTTTAGATTGTTGATGGACTATATGAATGTAGTTTATCTTATCCTCATCACTAAGTTTTTCGAAGTGATTTGCTAACAAATCAGAAAATCCTATAATGCCATTAAATGGATTACGAACATGATGAGTTAATCGAGAAAGTAATTGTTTATCAACTGCTGCCATTATTGTTTAAAGCGTTGAAGTAAGCTTAAATTTATTTTTGATTACAGAAAAGTAATTTCTGCTTACTTCAAAAGGCTGATCAACCCCTTTTAAAAACAACATGCCGGTATCGTACGTTCCTTTTTCGATTTTTAATACATTATGAAGATTAACTATTGTTGACCTATGAACGCGAAAAAAGTCGTCCTGTGGCAATTTATCTTCCCATAATTTAATTAAACCATATGTTGTAAATGATGTTCCATCATTTAAAGATACAAACGTATAATTTCCTTTAGCTTCAATGTAATTGATGTCTTTAATTTTAATGAATTTCATTTCGTTATCAATGTTCATTAAAACCATGTTGTCGATACCAAACTTAGTAGAGTTTTTGGTTGGTTTTTCTTCTAAATTGTCCTCTTCGGCATCTTCAAAAACATCAAGTCTGCTAAGGGCTTTCTTAAGCCTATCAAAGCTAATCGGTTTTACAATATAGTCGATGGTATTATATTCAAATGCTTTAACTGCAAAATCAGGAAATGCAGTGATAAATAATACTTTAGTTTTAGCATTTACAAATTTGATTAAATCAAGCCCATTAGCTCCTTTTAAATCAATATCCATAAAAACCAAATCAACCTTTGGTGTGTTTTTAATTAAGAGTTCGGCATCTTTAATGTTAGAGGCCTCGCCTAAAATGTTTATGTAAGAGAAGTCTTTTAAAAACTCTTTTAAAAGTGCCACTGATGATGAGTCATCTTCTATTATTAATGCATTAATCGCGTTTTCCATCTGCTTGTCTTATATTCCGTGAATTAAACGATAATAATTTTATTATCAAAACAAACAGTTTAAATTACCTATAAAAACCCATTAAATCCTTAATATTGCCCAAATTAATAGCGAATGAATTTATTTACAGCTAATCATTGGAAAGATTATGAACTGCTTGATTGTGGTGATTTAGAGAAGCTTGAGCGATTTGGGAATATTGTGTTGCGCAGGCCAGAACCTCAAGCCTTGTGGAAAAAACAATTTACAGAACAAGAATGGAATAAGCTTGCGGATGTAAAATTTATTCAAAAAGGAAGCCACGCAGGGGAGTGGAAAAAGAATAGCAACGTAAATGATAAATGGAAAATTAGCTATAACCACGATAATTTGGCCATTAAATTCAACCTTTCGTTAACATCTTTTAAGCATGTTGGTATTTTTCCGGAGCAGGCTTTAAATTGGGATTATATATTTAATAGTGTTAAAACCCTTGATGTTGAGCAACCCAAAGTGCTTAATTTATTTGCATACACAGGTGGTGCATCTCTTGCTGCAAAGGCTGCTGGGGCTGATGTAACTCATGTTGATAGCATAAAGCAGGTTATTAACTGGAGTAGAGAAAACATGGAATCATCTAATTTAAATGATATTAGATGGGTGGTTGAGGATGCTTTGAAATTTGTGAAACGAGAAGTAAAAAGAGGAAAAAAATACAACGGAGTAATTTTAGATCCTCCTGCATACGGTATTGGTGCTAATGGCGAACGCTGGAAGTTAGAAGATTCTATCAATGAAATTTTAAGTGATATTTCGCACTTATTAGATGAAAAACATTTTTTAATTTTAAATGTGTATTCGTTAGGTTTAAGTCCGCTTATTTTAGAAAACCTTATTGCAACAAATTTTGTTGAACCCAAAAATTTAGAATTGGGTGAAGTATATTTAAATGCCCAAAGTGGTATTAAGCTACCGCTTGGTATTTTAGCAAGATTTAATAATATTTTGTAAGCATAAAAAAGCCCGAATAAATTATTTATTCGGGCTTTTTTACTGAAATCTTAACTATGTAAACTAAATTTACATTTTGTATTTTTTCTTAATCTGAAAAAAGTAATTTCTACTAATCTCAAAAGGTTTCTCTATATCTTTTAAATATAATCTACCTGTATCATTTGCCCATTTTTCAATTCTGGTTACATTATTTAAATTAACAATGGTTGAGCGGTGTATTTGTATAAATAAGTCTTCAGGTAATTTGGTGTCCCAATTTTTTATAGAGTTGTAAGTTACACTTAATTTTCCATCAGCTAAATTCACTTTAGTGTAGTTTCCGTATGCTTCTATGTAATTAATATCTTTAATACGCACAAAACTCATTTTGTTATCAAAGTTTAATAAAATCACATGGTCTACGGTAAACTTGGCATTATAGTCGTCTTCAAAAGTGGTGTCTTGCCATTTGTTTGTAACCTTTTCTATGGCTTTAGTTAATCGCTCTAAACTAATTGGTTTTAATAAATAATCTACAGCATTTAACTCAAAGGCCTTAATTGCAAAATCAGTATGTGAAGTGATAAAAATAACCATTGGTTGGTAATCAATAGATTTTAATAAATCTAAAGATGTTAATCCATTCAAGTCTATATCTAAAAATAATAAATCAGGACGCTCTTCGGTAATTAAGTTTCTAGCCTCATCAAAATCTGCAGCCTCGCCTATTATTTGAATTTTATCGAATGCTCCTAATAGTTTTTTTAAGACAATACGCATACTGTCTACATCATCAACTATAACCGCCTTAATAATATCTTTCATTCAATTTTTATGGATTAAAGAGAGTTTGTTAAACTATTTCAAGTATATAAATAATGTATTGTAATTTATTCTTACTTGTAGAGCGCAATATATAAATATTTACGAATAAAAAAACCTGCATTTTTATACATGCAGGCTAATTTTATTGATATTCTTATAATTTTTAATACATTTAAATGAATTGTATTATTCTGGTTGGGCTTCGTTTGTTTCGTGTCGTTCTGGTCGCATTTGCGGAAAAAGTAAAACATCCTGTATTGATGGATTATTGGTCATAATCATTACTAACCTATCAATACCAATACCAATACCTGCTGTTGGTGGCATGCCATATTCTAACGCACGTAAAAAATCATGATCGATAAACATTGCTTCGTCATCTCCTCTTTCCATTAAAGCCACTTGTTCTTCAAAACGTTCGCGCTGGTCAATTGGATCATTCAACTCCGAGTAGGCGTTTGCTAACTCTTTGCCATTTATCATCAACTCAAATCGCTCAACTAACCCTGGCTCACTTCTGTGTTTTTTGGTAAGTGGGCTCATCTCTACTGGATAATCCGTAATAAAAGTTGGTTGAATATAATTACCTTCACACTTCGCTCCAAAAATCTCGTCAATTAGTTTTCCTTTACCAATTTTAGGGTCTACATCAATATTTAGTTTTTTACAAACTTCACGTAATTGAGCTTCGTCCATTCCACTAATATCAATACCTGTAAACTCTTTAATTGAATCAAACATGGTAACGCGTTTAAACGGACGTTTAAAGTCTATTTCTTTATCGCCAACCGTAACCTTGGTTGAATTATTTAGTTTTAATGCAATTTTTTCAATTAGTTCTTCTGTTAAATCCATCATCCAATTGTAATCTTTGTAAGCTACATAAAGCTCCATTACAGTAAACTCTGGATTATGTGTGCGGTCCATGCCTTCGTTACGAAAATTGCGCGAAAACTCATAAACACCATCAAACCCGCCAACTATTAAACGTTTTAAATAAAGCTCGTTTGCAATACGTAAATACATAGGTATATCAAGCGAATTGTGGTGCGTAATAAACGGACGAGCCGCTGCACCACCTGGTATTGGTTGTAATACGGGCGTATCAACTTCTAAATATCCTTTTTCATTGTAAAAATCTCTAATGGTATTTATTAATTGTGTACGTTTTATAAAAGTGTTTTTAACTGCTGGGTTGATAATTAAATCAACATAACGTTGGCGGTAACGAAACTCTGGGTCAGTTACTGCATCAAAAGTTTCACCATCTTTTTCTTTTACTATTGGTAGTGGTTTTAATGCTTTTGCCAATATTTTAAATTCTTGAGCATGTATTGTTGTTTCGCCAGTTTTGGTGGTAAATACAAATCCTTTTATGCCAATAATATCTCCAATATCAACCAGTTTTTTAAATACTACAGCGTATAAACTTTTGTCTTCACCTGGGCAAATATCATCTCCACGCAAGTAAACCTGAATTTTTGAAGTGGCATCTTGAATTACAATAAAACAAGCTTTTCCCATATCACGAACACTCATCAATCGGCCTGCAATACTTACGTTTTTATACTCTATTTTTTGATTCTCGTAGTTGCTTAAAATTTCCTGAGCTGATACATTTACTTCAAATGTTTCTGCTGGATAAGCATCAATCCCCATTTTGGTTAGTTCGGCAAGTTTGCTTCTTCTTAAAATTTCTTGTTCGCTTAAGTGCTGTATATGACTCATAAAATGAAATACTTTTTTTTAATAAGCCGCAAAAATAATAAAACCAATGGCATTAATGCATCTAATCTATAATAAACTTATTTTAACTTATCTTTGCACGGATTATGCAAATACCTCAAAGTAAAATAGATATACGTGAACTAAGTTTGGCCGAGTTAAAAGCAGCCTTTACAGAAATGGGTGAAAAGCCATTTAGGGGTGGCCAAGTTTACGAGTGGCTTTGGAAAAAAAGTGCACATAGCTTTGATGAAATGAGCAACTTAAGTAAGGAGTTACGCGAGGTTTTAAAAGACAAATTTGTAATAAACGCTATACAGGTAGTTGATAAACAAGTGAGCAACGATCGCACCATTAAAAGCAGTTTTAGGCTGCATGATGGCCATTTAATTGAAGGTGTTTTAATTCCTACAGAAGACCGTATGACAGCTTGTGTAAGTAGCCAAGTAGGTTGTAGTTTAACTTGTAAGTTTTGTGCCACCGGAAAAATGGAACGTGTGCGTAACTTAACTCCTGCCGAGATTTACGACCAAGTAGTACACATTCGCAATTGGGCAATTGCACATTATGGTATTTCATTAACCAATATTGTTTATATGGGTATGGGCGAACCATTATTAAATTACAATAATGTACTGAAATCAATTGAAAAAATTACAGGTGAGGATGGTTTAAATATGGCCAGCGACCGTATAACTGTTAGTACCGCAGGTATTGCAAAAATGATTACTAAATTAGCTGATGATAAAGTGAAGTTTAATTTAGCACTATCATTACATGCGGCTAACGATACCAAACGAAACGTAATTATGCCAATAAACGAAAGCAATAGTTTAGAGAGTGTGATTGATGCATTGGCATATTTTAAAAGCAATACAAGGGGTAAATTAACTTT
The DNA here is from genome assembly GCA_018058165.1 of Bacteroidia bacterium. Taxonomy (GTDB): domain Bacteria; phylum Bacteroidota; class Bacteroidia; order UKL13-3; family UKL13-3; genus UBA6183. The sequence continues at coordinate 13,938 of JAGPCI010000010.1, read as the reverse complement.
TGAATATATTGCATTTAAAGATTTCAACGAAAGCATACAGGATGCCAAAGAGCTTGTTGCTATTTGCAAAAAGGTGCCAGCAAAAGTTAATATTATCGAATACAACCCAATTGGAGATGGTATTTTTAGCAAAGCAGATTCTGCTAAAATAGATCAGTTTCAAAGGTATTTAGAGCGAAATGGTGTGATTGCTACTGTAAGAAGGAGCAGGGGAAAAGATATTGATGCAGCCTGTGGCCAATTAGCTAATAAAAAGCACGAAAAAGCATTAATGCCTACTTGATTTTTACATGAATTAACATCAACTTAACAATTATGCAACAATAGAATATTAATATTGTAGAATATAAGTACTTACAACTATGATAAATAAAATTTTAGTACCAACAGATTTTTCAGAGGTAGCCAACAATGCTTTAATGTATAGTGTAAAACTAGCAGAAAAGTGTGGTGCAGAATTACACATTTTGCACATCAAACAAATTCCAATTGCCGATCCATCGTTTCCTGCTGAAACATATCAAATTTATATTGACGAAATTCAGCATGTTGAAGACGAAGGTGTAAAAAAATTACAAGATAGTTTTATCAAAAATAGTAATGTAGCAACCACTTTCCACTCGGCAACGGGGTTTATTGCTGATGAGATTATGACCTTTTGCAACGATAATCCTATTGATTTAGTGGTGATGGGAACTACTGGAGCTAGTGGTTTAGCAGAGTTGCTTGTAGGTAGTAATGCTGCATCGGTTATTGGCAAATCTCAAGTGCCAGTTTTGGTTATACCACCAAACCATAAATATCAGCCACTAAAGCATGTGTTATATTCAACAGATTACAACGAACCTGAGTTTCCGGCTGTAATGCGCATGTTGTTTTTTGCCGAATTATATGATGCAAAAGTTAGTGTATTGCATGTAAAAAATAATTACGATAGGTACTTTAATGCGGATTCGAATTATTTTGTAAAAAATAAAACATCAATTAAAAAACAAGACATTAATATTATTACCATTGAGAGTAATGATGTAATGGGTAGCATTGATAAATATGTTGATGAGTTAAATATTGATTTATTGGTGATGGCAAAACATAACCGTAGTTTTTTTGATAGGTTATTTCATCGCAGCTTAAGTAAACGAATGGCTTATCATACCAAAACACCTTTATTGGTTTTAAATAAAAATTAGTATTATTTATGATGTGTTTAGTGTTGATTTAATTTACTGGACATTATTATTGATAAAAAATAAAATCCGTTTAGGCATAAGTCTTAAACGGATTTTTTATTGCTGGTATAAATAAATTTGTATATTCGCTTGATAGCAAATTAACAACAACTTATGAAAATAAACATACTACCATACTTGCTACTTGCAGGTTTTACTTTTGTAGCAGTATTTACTTCATGCAAAAAGGATGAAGATAAAGGTCCTTCTAATGCTTCACCAAATATAAACGACACAACAATTGTTGGTAAATGGATGGTAATAAAGGCAGAAAGAAAAGATAGCGGAGAAACAACTTACAAAAATCTGACAAGTACAATTTCCGCATGCAGGTTAGATGATATTGAGATTTTTACAGACAGATTTGATGTGCGTGCACCTAATGGATATGCATATTATAAAGTGAATGGCCAAACAAAATGTTCTTTTGAAGAAGATTCTCTTTTTTATGGACATTACATATTAGATGGAAAATATTTTGCCTCTTTCGGTACTTTTGGTTTAAGTGGAACTTCGTCAAATCCCGAAGTTTTAGAGGGTTTACCACGCGAAATTGAAAGTATTAGTTCGACCGGAATGGTGCTGATAACAGCAGACTATGATGATAATCAAAACCGCATTACATACAGACGTGTTAATTGATTTTAGCATTATACTGAACGTTTTCTGATTGAACATTTATGAAGTAAAAACCTATAAATTGGCATTTGAATAATATTAATAGTATCGTCAATAGATATTAATACTGAGAAACTTATAGCTAAACCGCCTTTACTAATGTTGGTTTAAGATCGCTAAATAGAAATACTTTTTAATTTTTTATTGCTGTTTGTTAATTTTTTCGCAAACCAATTTATCTATCGGGAAGGTAAATATATCAGGTGTGATTTTATTTACATCAACCCATTCAAATCTTAAATTTTCAATTCTGACTCCGTATTTTACTTGATGCTGCGCTAAGCTAACTTGTTGCCAATTTTGATTTGTTTTTACCCAGTAATAAACAGAAATAATTTGTTCGTTTTGTTTAAAAGCACTGGTTTGAAAAAAATCGGTGGTATAAAAATGTTGATCTATTTGGATAGCAATATTTGCTTCTTCTTTAAACTCTCTAATTAAACAATCCGTTAATCCTTCGCCAAACTCTAATCCACCGCCAGGAAATTTGGTAAATTTAAAATCGTTAATTTGTTCGTGTGCAATTAATAGTTGATTTAAAGGATTTAGTAACAAACCATAAACCCTAATGTTAAATTTATCAATGGTAGACACTAGTCTCTAAATTTATTTAAATCAACCACAATGCCTGCATTAAGCATAATTCCATAAGGATAAACTTTTGTTTTATCGTTTGTTGCACTTAATGGATGTATACTAAACATTGGTTGAACAATTATTGTGGTTTCTTTATCTAGCTTATGTAACATTCTTAATCCAGCATTAACCTGCATATTTATGGTGCGAGCATCGTGCCCTGTTTCATTAATTTGATATTTATCTTCACTATCAATAGTAAAATTATCTAGGCGAGCAGTAAGTTGGTGTTTTAATAAAAGGGTTGCAGTAACACCACCAGTAAACTCAAACATGGTTTTGTAATCACCACTTTTTAAAAACTCATAGTTAAATAAAATGGGTATTGATAAGTAGTGAAAACGGTAATCGTTATTGATGCTTTTTTTAACGTTAGAGTTATCCAACACTCTTCCATCACCAATGCCTTTGTATATATAATCACCTGTTTTTAAGTCGTTTTGTTGAAGTCTGTAACCCATATCGGTGTAGCCAATACCTGCTTGCATAGTCCACTTAAATCCCAAAGTTCTATTATACCATGCATGAGCACTAAAGTTTAACCTCATGGTGTTATCTTTTCTGGTATTATTTATAAAGTCTTTATAGGTTAAATTATTTTGCCTGTCATCAAAAACAGCTAGCGAATTTGAGGAGGTAATAGCTCCCGTGTATCCACCACCAACGGTTATACTAAAGTAGTTATCATCCATACTTTGGGCACTTAATAAAAAAGGAAATAAGAAAAGAATACAGAATAAAACGTTACGCATATTAATTTATTTGGCTGCTAAAATAATCATTTAGTTAGGCCAAAAGTATTAATTTTTCTGATTTATGTTTAATCGTAATGAGATGATATTTGAAAATGGTAATGTTCCGGATGCTTCACCCACATCGGCCAATGCATAATCAATGCTAATATTGTTTAATTTTATACCCACACCAATTGTAGGTACAACAGAATAACTTTCACTACCGTCAATATTTTTTCTTGTTTGAAACTGACTAACTCCTCCACGTAAAAATACAAAGTTTTTGTAATCGGTTTCTACACCCATTTTTGTATCAATACTTGTAAAACTTGAACCAATAAGTGTATTACGTTTTCCATCAAAAGTAAGTTCGGCATTTGCTTCTGGTCTTATACCTATTATTTCTTTATAAACATTAACCTTACGCGAAATACCTAATGCTAATCGAGGTACTGTAATTTCTAAATTATTGCTTGGTAATTGATTGTTGGTGGCAACAAAAACCTGTTTTTCTTGCTGGCTAAAAGTGTATTGCCAAGCATTAAAAGTAGAAGTGGCATCGCGCAATACAGCCCCCATATTCCATTTTTTATACTTGTATTTTACACCTAAATCAAAACCAAAACCCCAAGCATTTGCAAATTCACCAACTACGCGCCTTACTATTTTAACTGTACCACCTGCTGTTAATCCTTCAATGGGTAAAACCCGAGCATACGAACCTAAAAAAGCATAATCAACAGCCGAAAAATTTACAATTCTCGAATAATCTGCAACACCATTTTGAAATAAGTTTAACGTATTGGGTATATCATCAATTCCATATCTAATTATGCTTACCGCAATTGCACTTTTATCATTTAGTTTATAAGAAACTGCACCATAATCATGTTTGGCAATGCCAGCAAATTGTTCGTTATGCATTAACATTACCTGTATGTTATCCTTTATTTCTGTAAGTCCTGCTGGGTTCCAATAGCCTGCAGATACATCATTAACAGATGAGGTAACTGCACCACCTAATCCGTAAGCCCTAGCGCCAACACCTAAAGATAAAAACTCATTGCTGTATTTATAAACCTGTCCGTAAGAAACCTGAAAAGTTCCTGTTAAAATTAAAATACTGGTTACTGTTTTAAGCAGTTTTATCATTGTACGCTTAGTTTTAATTGTTCAATTAATATGTAGGATTCGGTAGTTAGTTGTTTTTCAAGCTCCAAACTACATTGTAGTAAAACGGCCTTGTCATGTTCTGAAATTTCTCCAACTCCTGCTTTAATCATAATTCTGTTTAACGAATACACAAATTTATTATTATCTGGATAATAACCTATGTATTGCACTTTGCGAAAATGGTTAAAAAAATCGAAAAAATTATTGGTTTCTTTCATACCATATTTTACCAAAAATCTTTCTAATGAATTGTCTGAAATATTTTCAAGAGAATAATAAAACTGATTTAGCGATTCTGGATAAAGTTTTACCAAGATTCTGTCTATCATTAACTCTGCTAATATATGTGCTAAAAACCATTTACGATTTAATGCAGCACTAAATTTTGCATCAAGTATAATTGTATTGGCTAAATTAAGTATGTTGTTAAAAAAAACAGAAGCGTGAAAGTGTTTATCTGCTAAGTAATGCTTTAAGCACCCCTCACGAAAATACACTTCATCATTACTTAGGTTAGGTATTAAAGGTTTAAATGATTTTATATATCCACGTGTAATATCAGGTAAAAGTAAACCTGTGTTGTACTCGTGTTGGTTGATTTTTCCATCAACAAAAAAGTGTGAAAAGAAATTCAAATTTTACCTGCGTTTTCTTACTAAACCATTTTTTTTATACTCAACGCGCTTGCCAGAATTATTACCGTCAAAGGTTGGGCATTTTTTTGCTTTACATGCAATTAGTGGCAGTACAATTAGTAAACATAAAAATATAACAAACTGTTTCATTCCCGATTTCTAATAAATGCTTACGCAATATAACTAAAAAATCCCGTGCAATGGGCTACGGGATTTTTTTGAAAAGAGATTTTGCTACGACTATTTTTTTGCAGCTTTTTTAGGAGCAGCTTTTTTTGCAGCGGCCTTTTTAGGAGCAGCAGCTTTTTTAGCTACAACTTTCTTAGGAGCAGCAGCCTTTTTAGGAGCGGCTTTTTTAGCTACAACTTTTTTAGGAGCAGCAGCCTTTTTAGGAGCAGCTTTTTTAGCTACAACTTTTTTAGGAGCAGCAGCCTTTTTAGGAGCAGCTTTTTTAGCTACAACTTTTTTAGGAGCAGCAGCTTTAGAAGGAGCGGCTTTTTTAGCTACAACTTTTTTAGGAGCAGCAGCTTTAGAAGGAGCGGCTTTCTTTGCAGCTACTTTTTTAGGAGCAGCAGATTTAGTTGGAGCTGCTTTTTTAGTTTTTTTAGTTGCCATGTTTTAAAATATTTATTTGATTGATTACATGAACAAATTTATACGAGTGTTTATACATTTCAAATACCTACTCACAATCAGCTATTAAAAAGTGCCATGTTGCTTTGTTGATAACCACGTGTTAATTATAAAAAGTATTGATTATTCAAGCGTTGCAACCATTTTTTTTGCATAAAAAATTATACTAAAATTGTTAACCACAATATATGCACACGTATTTTTTTTATCTAATGTTAAGCATGTGTTTAATTTTTTTTTGTATGTGTAACAAACCTTAAACACTGATAATACAAGTAACTTGAATGATTGATGTTAATTAATGCAATTTGTAAATACGTGTTTATCAAATCTCATATAAAAAAATATTGAATGAATAGATTGGTATTCGTGTATATTTTTTTTTACACTTATTGTATGATGTTTATATTACTTGATTTAAATTTAATGTTGTGGAGATGTTAATGATTTATATAACTAGCATTAAGTGTTATAATTTTTATATTTCGTTATTTATGTTTTAGCTTTTTAATTATTCGTTCTATAAATCATCTAAAATAAAATTATAATGTTTACAAAAATTCAATTGATGTAACTATTATTGAATGATAAAATTTTTAAAATTATGCGTGCAGAAATCATCACTATTGGAGATGAAATATTAATAGGTCAGATAATAGATACTAACTCAAGTTGGCTTGGGCAAGAGCTAAGTAAGCTTGGTATACAAGTAGTGCATCGCACTTCCGTATCTGATAATAAACTTGCAATAATAAACGCATTAAATAGCGCTAAAACAAGGGCAGATACAATAATAATTACAGGAGGACTTGGCCCAACTAAAGATGATATAACAAAAAGTACATTAACAGATTATTTTAATACAGAACTTGTTTTAAATGCAGAAGTACTTGAATGGGTAACAAGTATTTTTAAGCGCAGAAATTTGCCAATGGTTGATAGTAACAATGCGCAAGCTATGCTTCCTGCAAATTGCGAAGTATTATTTAATAAAAGCGGTACAGCTCCAGGTATGTGGTTTGATGATGATGGAAAAGTATTTATTAGTTTGCCAGGAGTGCCATTTGAAATGAAAGATGTTTTTACCGACCAATGTATTCCTCGTTTACAAAAAAGATTTTCATTACCCGTTTTAATTCATCGAAATATTTTAACGTGCGGTATTGGTGAAAGTTTTTTAGCAGAAAAAATTGAAGCATTAGAAACCGATTTGCCACCACATATTAAGTTAGCTTACCTACCATCAATTGGTACAGTTAGACTAAGGTTTAGTGGAACCCATACGCACTATGCCACACTAAAAACGGAAATTGATATTATTGTAAATAAATTATACGAAATTATTGGCGAATATGTGTACGGTGAAGAGCTTGATACTTTGCAACAAGTTGTAGGTAGTTTACTTCATTCCATTAATAAAACAGTAGCTACTGCCGAAAGTTGTACTGGTGGATATGTATCACATCTTTTAACATCTGTGTCTGGAAGTTCAAATTATTATATGGGAAGTATAATAAGTTATGCCAATCAAATTAAAATTGATGAACTAAATATCAACCCAGAAATTTTAAAAACTTTTGGCGCAGTTAGCCAAGAATGTGTTACACAAATGGCACAACATGTAAAACAAAAACTTAATACCAATTATGCTATTGCAACTAGTGGTATTGCTGGTCCTAGTGGTGGTACAATAGAGAAGCCGGTTGGTACAGTTTGGGTTGCAGTTAGTGGTCCAAATAACACAGTTGCCAAACAGTTTAACATGGGCGATAACCGGGAGCGTACTATTGAAAGAACTTCGGTACAAGGTTTAGATATGTTAAGAAAAATGTTGCTTGAAGACAAGAAGTAAAAGTACAGCTAATTATAAATTTAATAGTATTCGGTTTAATAAAACTACCTTTGTTATAAGTGCACCATAATTTTAAAGCACTATAATAACATGACATTTGACGATTTAAATTTAATTGAACCCATTTTAAAAGCATTAAAAGAAGAGGGTTACACCAATCCAACACCAATTCAAGCACAAGCTATTCCGCCATTATTAAGTGGTAGTGATTTGTTGGGATGTGCACAAACTGGTACTGGTAAAACAGCAGCATTTGCAATTCCTATTATACAATTATTATACAATAAGCGTAATCAAGAGCGTAAACGCAAATTAATATCTACTTTAATACTTACACCAACTCGCGAACTTGCTATACAGATCGATGAAAGTTTTGAATCGTATGGAAAATATACAGGATTAAAACATACTGTAATTTTTGGTGGAGTTTCACAGCACAGCCAAACCAATGCTTTAAAGTATGGTATTGATGTTTTAATTGCTACACCGGGTCGCTTATTGGATTTAATGCAACAAGGGTTTATTGACTTAAACCATATCGAGTTTTTTGTATTGGATGAAGCAGATAGAATGCTTGATATGGGTTTTGTGCACGATGTAAAAAAAGTATTAGCAAAATTACCAAAGAAAAAACAATCGCTGTTTTTTTCGGCTACTATGCCTCCTCCAATTATAAAACTTGCAGATACCATTTTACATAATCCAACTAAAGTTGAAGTAACTCCTATTTCATCTACATCAGAAAAAGTTGAGCAGCATTTATATTATATTGATAAAGGAAATAAAAAATCACTACTAATTGATTTGCTTGCAAAAAAAGACATGCGCAGTATTTTGGTATTTACAAGAACTAAACATGGTGCAGATAGGGTTGTAAAAGACCTGCTTAAAGAAGGGATTAAAACAGCAGCAATACACGGCAATAAATCTCAAAACAACCGTCAAAATGCATTAAATGATTTTAAATCGGGAAAAATACGCGCATTAATTGCAACAGATATTGCGGCACGCGGAATAGACATTGACAAATTAAGCCACGTAATTAATTTCGAAATTCCTAACATACCCGAAACGTATGTTCACCGTATTGGCAGAACAGGCAGAGCAGAAGCTAGTGGTATAGCAATTAGTTTTTGTGATGCAGAAGAGCGCGAATACATACGTGATATTGAAAAACTTACTGGGCAAAAAATTCCTGTAGTTGAAAATCACAATTACCCAATGAAAGACTTTAATCCAGCACCTAAAAGTGCAAACGATAAAAGACATTCAAAAAAAGGTACATCAAATGGAAACGGTAGGCCTAGCAATAACGGTCCTAAAAAGTTTAAGGCTGCAAATAATGATGCAAAACCACAAGGTAATAAAAACTTTTCGGGACGACCAAAGCCAAAACCTAATAACACGGGCCGATAGTATCAATAAAACACTTAACCAACATAATAGCTAATAGTTTTTATGTTGGTTAAAACAGCTCTTTATATAATTGTCGATTAAAATATATTGCATCAAATCAATAATCGTTGGCATAAGTCAAGCAAAAAATTAAATTTGCGCAACCGTTAATAAGTGCAAAATAATTAAGTAGTACATTATTAAGATAATACGTATTATTTGTTTTTGCCTATTATGCTAAAACCGACTAAACATTATGTCTGAATTTCAATTGGTAATGCCCAAAATGGGCGAAAGTATTGCGGAAGCAACTATAATCCGCTGGGTTAAAAATGAAGGTGATGATATCGCAGCTGATGAAACAATATTAGAGATTGCTACAGATAAGGTAGACTCTGAAGTGCCATCACCTAAGGGCGGAAAACTTATTAAACGATTGTTTAATGAGGGTGATGTAGTTGCCGTTGGAGCAGTAATAGCAATAATTGCAATAGAAGGTGGTGCAAGTGCTAGTCCTGCTGCCCCTGTAGCCGAAGTGAAAACTGCAATTGCAGAAGTGGAGAAAACAGTAACCGCAGCAATAGATACAACTAGCATTGTTAAACCAAGCAATAGTGGTGGTGCACGTTTTTATAGCCCATTGGTATTAAATATTGCTAAAGAAGAAAATGTTAGTATGGCCGAACTTGAGCAAATTGAAGGCACAGGTAATGAAGGCCGAGTTACCAAGCGTGATATATTGGCTTTTGTACAAAATCGCACATCTGCACCTGCACCTGCTCCTGTTGCAAATGTAGTTGCCGCTACACCAGTTACACAACCTGTTGCTGCTGCCCCAGTTTCAGCACCAACTATTAAAGCACCTAAGGTTACTTTAATGGCAGGAGACGAAATTATAGAAATGGACAGGATGCGTAAAATCATTGCCGAAAATATGGTAATGAGTAAGCATGTTTCGCCACATGTTACTTCGTTTGTTGAAGCCGATGTAACAGAAATGGTAAAATGGAGAGATAAAGCTAAAAAAGTATACGAAAAACGCGAAGGCGAAAGAATTACATTTACTCCAATGTTTATTGAGTGTGTGGTAAAAGCCATTAAAGATTACCCAATGATTAATATAGCAGTTGATGGTACAAATATCGTTAAACGCAAATCAATTAATGTTGGGATGGCTGCTGCATTACCAAGCGGTAATTTAATTGTGCCTGTACTAAAAAATGCCGATAACATGAACCTTATTGGATTAACCAAAATGGTAAATGATTTGGCTGGTAGAGCCCGTACAAATAAACTTACTCCTGATGAAATTTCTGGAGGTACATTTACACTAACAAATGTTGGTGGGTTTGGTAATGTTATGGGTACACCTATTATTTTTCAACCTCAAGTAGCCATTATGGCCACAGGTACTATTAAAAAGAAACCTGCCGTTATGGAAACAGAAATGGGTGATGTTATTGCAATAAGACACATTATGTTTTTATCATTAAGTTACGACCATAGAGTTGTTGATGGATCTTTAGGAGGCTCGTTTTTGCGCAGGGTGGCCGACTATATGGAACAATGGGATATTAATAGAGAAATATAATTTATCAATAACTTTAAAGGCCAATCAATAAACTGATTGGCTTTTTTTTAGTAATATTTACATTTTAGATTTGATTAGTACTCAGTTTATTATTGCAAATAATTATCATTTTTTTGATTTGTTATTTTAAGTGTAAGTTTACAAATATAAAACACCCCCTTAAATGAAAGCTTTAGAGCAATTATACAACTCAGTTAAAACAAATAATGGCGCCTTAGAGGTTTTTGCAAAGATGCCATTTGATGGGATAATTTATTATGATTTAATTACTCCAGCTTGCACTTGGTTAAATAAAAAACTCTTAACTACTTTAGGCTATAATATTGAAGACAAAATAGAAGTAACAGATATTGTTAACACAGACACTTTTGTTAGTTTTATTAATACGGTAATTACAGATTTAACATCATCTCACGAGTTAGTTTTATTAAACAAAAACGGAAAAAAAATTTGGCTGCAAGCACACGCTGTGTTGTTTGAAAATGATAAGAAACTATTAATAACATTAAGTAATATTACTGCAAGCAAAGAGCGCGAACAATTGTTAGTTGAGTGTAATAAGCAAGCAAATATTGGCTATTGGAGTGCCGAGTATTTGGAGGAACCTAAATTAATTTGGGGGATAGTTACCAAACAAATACATGAAGTAGATGAAAGCTATATTCCTAGTTTTGATACAGCATTTGCTTTTTATAAACCGGGCATTAATGCAACCAAGCTTGCCGATAGTTATAATAAGGCCATAGTTGAAAATTTGACTTATAATTTAGAACTTGAAATTATTACTGCCAAGGGAAACGAAAAATGGGTTAGGTGTATTGGTATACCAGAAATTGTGGATGGAAGATGTTTACGCGTTTTTGGAACTTTTCAGGATATAACTAACGAAAAACTATTATCGCAGCAATTAATTGATGAGAAAATTAAGCTCGAAAATGCAATACAAGCAACACAGCTTGCAACATGGATTTGGGATATGCATTCTGATAAGCTAACTTATAACAACCGTTGGGCAGAAATTATAGGTTATACGATTGAAGAATTGTCGCCAATACAATCAGATACCTGGTCAAAGTTAACTCACCCCGATGACTTGCCTATAGTAGCAAAACAACTTGAAGCCTGTTTTAATAGAACAGTAGATTATTACAATGCAGAATACCGCATGAAACATAAAGCAGGCCATTGGGTTTGGGTTTACGATAGGGGTAAAGTGCACAGTTGGACAGAAGATGGTAAGCCTTTGCTAATGAGTGGTACTCACCTTGAAATTACAAAACAAAAAAACAAAGTTGAGCAATACTTAGAGTTTATAAAAAATGCCCCCTCATCAATTGCAATGTTTGATGCCGACATGCGATATTTAGCGGCATCAAACAAGTGGATTAAAGATAATAAAATCAATAGTTTTGAAGAGTTGTTGGGAAGGTCGCAATTAGAATTTAATGTTTATTCGGATGAAGATTGGCGTAAGACTTATCTAGAGTGTTTAACTGGTAAAAGTAAATCAAACGATGAATGCTTTGTAAGTCTAGGTAATGGTATTTGTAGGTGGTTAAAATGGGTTATTAACCCTTGGTATAATTTGGATGGAGAAGTTGGAGGTTTAATAATGATGACCGAAGATATTACTGAGAAAATTGAAAGTGAAGAATTATTACGAGTTAGTGAAGCCACCTTTAGAGGGAATTTTTTACATGCCGGAGTTGGCATGGGTATTTCAGATAAAAATGGAATTGGATTAAAGGCCAATCCAAAGCTTTGTGAAATGTTAGGATATACAGAAGAAGAATTAATAAATACTCCTTTTGTGGCCTTAACTCACCCTGATGATGTTGATTTAGACGTAAAGTTATTTAATGAAGTTGCTGAAGGTAAGAGAAACAGTTACCAAATAGAAAAAAGATGTTTCCATAAAAATGGGGATATTGTTTATATTATATTAGTACTATCAACTGTTAATGATAAAAACGGGGATATTTTATACTATATCACCCAAATGATTGATATTACCCAGCAAAAAATAGCTGAGTTAAAACTAGAACAAGCATTATCGCATACACAAACTATTTTAGATGCAAGTACACAAGTTTCGATAATTGAAACAGATTTAAATGGTACTATTATAACATTTAATAAAGGTGCCGAAAACTTATTAGGGTATAAAGCAGAAGATGTGTTACATAAATTAAATGTAACTGAATTGCATGATGCCGATGAACTTGATAATCATGCAGAAATAATTTTCAATAAAACTGGTGTAAAGCCAGTAGGGTTTAATGTATTTGTAAACCAGGTAGACGGCACTAGCCAAATGGTTAGCGAATGGAATTATATTGATAAATCGGGTAAGCAATTTCCGGTATTATTAACTATTAGTCCGGTAAGGCAAGATGAAAAAATTGTTGGATATTTAGGGATTGGAGTAAACATCACCGAAATAAAAAAGGTTGAGGCTAAAATAAAAGAGCTTCTAAAATCTAGTGAAGAGCAAAACACTCGGTTACGTAATTTTGCACATATTGTTTCGCATAATTTAAGGTCTCATTCGGGTAATATTAGTGCCTTAATTGACATTATTCAAGCCGAACAAGCTGGTTTGTCTGAAAATATAGTGTTTACCTACTTAAAATCCGCAGCAAATAGTCTTAAAGAAACCATCGATCATTTGCATACTGTTGCTTCTGTAAATGCCAATATTTCTGATAAGCTTTCACCTTTAAATATTAAAACGGTAATTGAAGCTGCAATTTCTAATGTAACTGGGCTTGCACTAGAAAATGAGGTTGACATACAAAATTTAATAAATACCGACTGCAATATTTATGGCGATTTAATATATGTAGAAAGTATAGTTTTAAATTTACTTACTAACGCTATCAAATACAAATCTAATGATAGAAAAAGTTCGCTTATAATTTCAGCAAAAAATACGGAAGAGTTTATAGAAGTAAGCTTTAAAGATAACGGCTTAGGTATAGATTTAAATAAACATAACGACAAGCTTTTTGGTATGTATAAAACCTTTCATAACCATCCTGATGCTAGAGGTGTTGGGTTGTTTATTACTAAAAACCAAATTGAAGCCCTGGGTGGACGCATTGAAGTGGAAAGTGAAGTTAATGTGGGTACCACATTCAAACTCTTTTTTAAAAAGTCAGTAGATCTTTTTTAAAAAATCATCTAAAAAAATTGTAACCTCCTTAATCATAGATTAGTTTTGTTTTCTTTACAAAACTTTAACCTAATCTTATCTTTATCGAATAAATATTGTTTAGTTTTGTGCCCCCTTTAAACCAATATATTGTCAAGAATAGCGCAGTATTTCAGCATTGTCTTAATAATGTTAACCCTAGTGGTTTCCATTATGCCAGATTTATTG
>JAGPCI010000151.1 GCA_018058165.1 Bacteroidia bacterium | reverse complement strand
ATTTAGAATTAATGAAAATCACACAACAACACACCAAACATACTATATTATTAGGCAATAAAAAGCCGCCAAAAAACAAGTTTTTTGGCGGCTTTGGTTTTTTATTAGGGTTGCTTTTTAGAAGGTAACACCTACCCTGTAACCCAAAAAGTCTATTTCTTTACCTATTGATTTAAACACGCCTGCTTGTACAAACTTCCATCTGGCATTTACACCAAATTTAAGGTGAGATGCGTTGTTTACTAATCCTGTATTTTTTAATACCCCAATGCTATAAATAGCCTCTGGGCCTAATACAAAATCACCTACATTAAACACCGAGCGTAAACCAAGCGGAATATTTAAATGTAAAAAATTACTTGTCTCAGAGCCATAAAATAATTTTGTTTCCCATCCCCATAAAATATTTAATGGAATTGAAATTGTTGGGCCTAATTGAATACTACGAATGTTGGTATAACCTGCACCCCATTTAACCGAATCTGGATTTGCGAAATAATATTCTAAATGGTTTTCGGCTAAATGGTTTTCGTCACGTACAAATGTCATTGAAACACCTTGAGACATTCCCATAGAATTGTAGCTATGGTTTAATAAGCTAACACTAAACGTTTTTAGAATGTTATCGTCCAAATCTAACTCATCGCCATTACCAAACCAGCTACCGCCATTGTTTTTTTGTTTGGTTGGTTTATAGTTGTTGTTGTTATATGTAACTGGTTTGTAAACCGTGTTACACTCGCTTCCACTAGGTAAACCACCTTTGCGGGCTGCTGCTTGAAGTAATGGTAACATTTCGCCTTTTTTAATTGCTGCTGCTGCAATTGGATCTATTTTTTTCTTTTTATCAGCCTCAGTTACTACATCACTACCTTCTTTATCTTGGGTTAATTTTAAAATTTTAGCCTCCACACGTCTATTTAATTGACGGCCTTGCTCGGTGCTATTAGGTGCAACAGGAAAGTTTTCTCCATAACCAACTGCTAAAATCCTTTTATCTGCAATGCCTTTATCTGTTAAGTATGTTTTTACACTATTTACGCGCTCTTGCGATAATGTTTGGTTCGACTCGTCTCTACCAATACTATCTGTGTGTCCGCCAAGTTCGATAACAATATCACTGTTGCTTAATATTTCATATAACTTGTCTAGTTCTTTCTTAGAATCTTCGCGTAATGATGCTTTTCCTAAATCAAAAAATATGTTTTTTAACTCGAAAGTAACACCAATTTGTGCACGTTTAACATGAAAGTCTTTTTGTAATTGAAGGTCTTCTGTGGTTTCTGTCATCCAATCATATTTTGCTTGATAAACTAAAGCATCCATCTCGTCAATAGTAGCACGATAAATTTTATTTTGTTTTTCGTAGGCTTCAAACGTTTCTCTTAGTTTTTCGTTGTTGCTTAAATTAAGCATACCAAGTTGGGTATTTAAGCTATCAAGCCTATATTTAATTGCATCTAACTTACTACGTTGTTGTATAATTTTTTGCTGAAAAGTATAACGTTTACGGTATTTATCAGGATCGGTTAAATCAATAACTTCGCTATAATATAAATATCCTTTCATATCAATAACAGCTAAATACTTTTTATTAAGTGGCAATGCAGCCGAGTAATAACCAGTACTATCGTTACTTGTAGCTTTGGTTACTTCTATATTAGTAGCCATATCAATAAACTTAATGTTTACTTGAGCAAAGCTGTCTTTTTCGTTATACACATTACCATACAATTTAAATAACTGCTCAGGACGCATGCTATAAGGCATTAAAAACTTATAAATATCAGCACCACCATAACCATCGGGCGAACCATTGCGCACTACATAAGCCATTTTGCCTGAAGCCGGAATAGATAAATCTTTATCACTATCAAGTGTGTTAATGTATTTACCTAAGTTAACCGGAGTACTCCAATTGGTCCAAGAATCGTCTAACCTGCGGCTAACAAAGATATCATCTTCGCCAAAACCAGGATGCCCGTTTGATGAAAAATAAAGTGTTTTACCATCGGCAGCTAAAAACGGAAATTTATCTTCTTTAGCTGTGTTAACTACATTACCTAATGATTTTGGTTTTGTCCAACCTTCTTCTGTTAAAAAAGTAACAAACATTTCGCTGTTTCTGCCATCATCATTATCGGTACAATAAATTACTGTTTTGCCATCAGGACCAACACAAGCCAGCGACTCCCATTTTTTTGAATTAATGGTTCCACCAATATTACAAGGCGTACTCCAACCCGTTTCTGTTTTTACACTATAAAACAAATCGCCACTACCAAAACTACCAGGGTAGTTACCAAATAAAATGGCCACTTTTTCATCAGGCGAAATTGATAATAACCCTTCGTTACTACGGGTATTAAACTGATAAACTTGTTGTGCTTTGGTCCAGTTTCCTTGCTCATCAAGCTTACTTACAAAAACATCTTCGTTACCAGAACCACCAGCGCGGTTATCCGAAATAAAATAAAGTGTTTTACCATCTTGTAAAATCCTAGGTAAAAAATCAGCATCACTACTATTAATAGTACCACCTAAGTTTTCTACCCTCACCATTTCGTCATCACGTTTTAGTAACTCAATCCACTTATTAGCTTCTGCTACATCGGCACCGCTATATTTGGTTTTGTAAAGTTCTAAGGCGTTAATTGCTTCATCAAATTTTTGTAAAGCAAAATAACTTTTGGCCAATTTTAAATAAAGTGCGGGGTTTGATGTAACCTCGCGTTCGTAGGCAAATTGTGCCCTTGCATAGTCTTTATCTGTAAAGTACTTATCGCCATTTTGGGCAAATAAATACGAAGATAAAACACATGCTAATGCGAATAATAAATTCCTTTTCATACAATTAAGTTTAGGTGAGACAAATTTGCAGTACTTATAAATAGTACACCATACGTTGTTTTTCGTATTTATTAATTAAAAAAAATCCCTGCTTAAACAAAGTATAAGCAGGGATATACATGTAATTTTAAAACAATTATTTGGTTTTATAACGCATTACTTTACTTCCGTCAAACTTTGTAACATACTCTCCATCTGGGCTAAAATATGGATAAGGCATATCCTTAGCTTTGCTTAATAAAGTTCCATTTTCCATATCAACCCTCACAAATTCTGACTGATTAAATTGGTCTTTACCTGTCCAAACAAAAAATGCATTACCAACTTTTTGATAATCGAAACACTTGCCTGTTTTTGCTGCAAATATTACCTTATTATCTATCATAGAAATTAATGCCACACCGGCATCGCACTGCAATAACACAACATTATCGTTATACATTTCTATGGTTTCGGGTTTGCCTATTTTTAATGCTTTAATGGGTGTGCTAAATTTTACTATCCCTTCCGAGTTGAATAAATAAAAGTTTTTATCGCTAGCTACACAAACCAATTCTCCAATTTTTAACATATTGGTAATAGCCCCGCTAAACCTATCGCCCAACTCTTTCATAGCCGATGTTTCCCAAAGTAGTTTGCCTGTGTTAGTATCGTATGCACGTAACCCTGCATCACCCGTAAATTTTATTTCTGTTTTGCACACATCAGGTCTTCCTTCAACACCTGGTATATACGTTTCTGTGCGTAACCTACCGCCAAATTGGGCTATTAATACCCCATTAATTACTTGCAAGCTTGGCACTACATTATCTTTATCAAACTTCTCGCTTTGCCAAATCAAGGTTCCATTTTCAGCATCAAACTTTTTAATACGAAATTGGCCTTTAGATAAATCGGCAACATATACTCCTGTTTTATCTGTAAATGGAAAACCAGCTCTGCCTAGGGTTTGAACACTTTTAAATAATCCAAAATCCATATCGGAATTGTCTAAATCTGTTTGCCAAAGTAATTTGCCTGTTTTAATATCAATAACACTCATGCCTTCGTATATCACAAAAATTTTATCGTGGCTGTAGGCTAATCTGATATAATCTTTGCCATTTCGGGTGCCAACAGTATTGGCGCATAAAGAGCGTACATATCTAATTTCAATATTCGTACTCCAAGTATAATTTCTATTGGCCTTAACAGTTACCATACTTTTTGCACCTTTTCCTCCTGCTGCAACTACTTTTTTGGGTTCATAATCTAACCAAACATCGGTACCATGCTCATCAACTATTAAGGTGTTTTTTTGCACCCAACGAATATCTTTTTCATATTCTTCTCTTAATTGATTATAGGCTTGTTCTGATATTTGTTCGCCATTAGCATCTTTAAAATAGGAGGTAATGCTTTCTTTTTTATTGTCGCCTTTTACTTCAACCCAAACTACTTTTACCTTTTTATCCCAATTCCAATCGTTGGCCTTTTTTTGACCTAATTTTTCTTTATAATTTAATTGCCATAAAATTTTTCCGGTTACGCCATCCATCATTGCAAGTTCGGTTTTATTGCCTCCTAACACCAATGTTCGATCATCGTTAATTAACCTGCTATCTATCTTTAATGGAAATTCTGCTTTCCAATCTTGCTTAATTGCTGTTTGTGCAGAAGCGCTTTGTATAAACAAAAATAAACTACCTATTACGATTAACTTTTTCATATGTAATATACTTGTTTGGGTTATTAATTTATGGAGATTTTTCCGGTTTTAAATTCACCAGTATTTGATGTAAACACAAAATAATAAATGCCCGATTTTAAGCCATCAACCTGTAGTGTGTTTTCGCCCAAGTTACAATTTGATTGTAATGCCATTTTTCCATCAATACTATAAATGGCAATAGCACCAGTTTGGTTGGTATTAAAACAAATATTACCAACAGCAGGATTAGGATAAACAGCAAGTTGATTTGCAATAGTTGTTTCAGAAATACCTGTAGTTACTTTCTTTTTCCAAAAAATAAATCCATCATTATCCGCTTGCATTAATGGATACATTTCTGTTGTAGTTACATGCCACCAAATAGCAGACGAATCGCCATCGCCATTAACTTGTAGCACACGGGCAACATTACTATACAAACTATCGGCAGTTTTTAAGGTGCCATAAGCATCATAAATAGCGGTTAGTGTTTTAACAACTTGACCTTGTTTTTGATAATCATCTGTATAGTTATCGCTATATGATAATGGGAGTTTTACCACGTGTCGGGTTACATTATAAATGGTTGGCGAGCTGCCACCAAGACCTGAAGCAAGTTCTTCGAAAGCGGTTGATGATAGCTTAAACATATTGTATGTAGTTGCACTACCAACTACAAATTGTAAAGCCACATTTGCATCAGGATAAGTTGATGCATGAGGAGTTGATGATGCATTAACAATACTTACTTCGGCAACTTTAGTGCTTGTAGTGGTTGAGACATCCCAATTTACATTAGCACCACCTTGTAAAATATTTGCCATGTTTGGGTTAGCAATATTATACAGATCGAAGGTATTGCCTGTTTGTAATAAAGTGCTTTGAAGTTGTGGTTGTGCGCAAATAGCGGTTGCTATCATAACCAATAAGGTTGTAATGTGTGTTTTCATGTTGTTTAAATTTGTATTCAAATGTTAAACTAAGGCTCATGATTTCTATCGCATGAAATACGTATTTATTGATTACAATTGGCTTATAAAATGAAGGAAAATCAACGCTTTTTGCGAAGCCTTCGATATGAATACAATACCATCTACTTATTTTTTAATGAATTGATTTTAGCCGATAAAGTTAGAAATGCGTGCTATTTAAACACCTTATTTATGGCTTCAATTTTTGAATTAACGTGCAGTTTTACATATATATTTCGGATGTGGGAACGCACAGTGTCTTGACTAATAAAAAGTTTATCTGCAATTTCTTTGTATCGATATCCCTTTGAGAGTAGTTCGAGCAATTCTAATTCTCTTTTGGTTAATTCTTCGGCAGTTTTATTTAGTTTAGGTTTGTTAAATGATGCTACCACCTTACGTGCAATTTGTGCATTCATTGGCGAGCCACCACTACTTAAATCTTTAATGGCTTCTATAAGTTGTGCCGGGGGTGTTTTTTTTAGCATGTAACCCGTGGCACCTGCCTCTAACGAACGAAATATTTTATCATCATCCTCAAAAACAGTTAGCATCATATACTGGGTTTGGTTACATTTTTCTTTAAGTATTTTAATGCATTCAATCCCGTTAATTCCAGGTAAATCTATATCCATCA
>JAGPCI010000150.1 GCA_018058165.1 Bacteroidia bacterium | reverse complement strand
GCAGGTAATTTAAATGCTGTAAACAATAGTTCATTTGGAGCAGCAACAGTTCGTCAAACAATAGTTGCAAATGGTACAGATACAAGTGCAGCAATAGATGCAGTTTACAATAATCCATTTAATTACAGTAACCCCGATTTTGGTTTTAAATCAGGTTCGGTAGCAGCAAGTGGTGCAGCATTTACAGATAGTAAATTAAGCGATTTGTTTTTTACACAAACTACTTATAAAGGTGCTTTTGGTAACAATAATTGGACTAACGGATGGGCTAATTTTAACCCAGAAAATGCAGATTACACTTCGCCAATTGGAGTTGTAACTTGGGCTGGTGCAGGTAACGATACCACTATTTGTGCTACAAAAAGCGTAAGCATTGGAAGCATTGCTACTGGTGGTTCTCAGCGTTTTTCTTATACTTGGTTTCCTACTACTGGATTAAGTAATGCAAACATTGCTCAGCCAATTGCATTGCTTAATGCTACAACTACATATTATGTTACTTTGTTAGATAGCAATTCAGGAAATATTTGGGTTGATACAATAACTATAACTGTTAATCCTAACCCTACAGCAAATTACACGCATACCGCAAATGCTGGTGTTGTTAGTTTTACTAACTCATCTACTAATGCAACTAGTTATACTTGGAATTTTGGCGATGGAGAAACATCAACTGATGCAAGTCCAAGTCATACTTTTCGTGCCAATGGATTGTTTAATGTTAAGTTAACTGCTATCAATGGTAGTTGCTCAAATGTTATTACAAAACTTGTTCAAGTAAACGGAATAAACTCACCTGTAAAAAATGTTGCCGCAGGAGATATAACAACAAATACTACTTGGTATAATGATACTATTTATGAGTTGGGTGGTTATGTATATGTAAAAAATAATGCAACATTAACAATACAACCTGGTACAATTGTAAAAGGTGGTGTGTCTGCAAATAAAGGTAGCATTATTATTACCCGTAATGGAATGATAAATGCTGCAGGAACAAAGAATCGTCCTATTATTTTTACTTCTTCAAAACCTAAAGGCGAGCGTGCCGCAGGCGATTGGGGTGGTATTATTTTATTAGGTAAAGCACCTATTAACAGACCCGATTTAACCACAGGTCCATCGGTTGCAATTGCAGCTAGCGAAGCTGGAGGACAAGTTGCTATTGAAGGTGATTTGGATAATGCAAATGGTGATGGTTTATATGGTGGAACCGATGTTAACCACAACTCAGGCGTGTTAAGTTATGTTCGTTTAGAGTTTGGTGGTGTAGTAATTACGCCAGGTAACGAAATTAATGGATTAACAATGGGTGGTATTGGTAAAGGCACACAGTTAGATCACATACAAGTTACCCAAGCAAACGATGATGGATTTGAGTGGTTTGGTGGAAATGTAAATGCAAAATATTTAATATCTCACCGCAATATTGATGATGATTTGGATACTGATTTTGGTTTTCAAGGAAAAATACAATTTGCATTAATTATTCGCGACTCGGCTTTTTATGATAGAGGTGCGGGGCCAACTACCAACGGTTTTGAGTCAGATAACGATGGAGCAGGCTCAAACAATACTCCTTTAACCTGGCCAATATTTAGTAATATTACAGCTATGGGTCCTTTAGCTAATGCAGCACCTTTAACAGGTTCGCTTGCCGGAAACTCATTTAATAATGGCGCACGTATTCGCAGAAATTCAGCAACATCAATTTTTAACTCAGTATTTATGGGTTGGCCAAATGGATTATTTATTGATGGAAGCGGAACGGGAAATAAATTCTCAACCGATTCAATGGGCTTTAAAAATAATGTTTTAGCAGGTAATTTAAATGCTGTAAACAATAGTTCATTTGGAGCAGCAACAGTTCGTCAAACAATAGTTGCAAATGGTACAGATACAAGTGCAGCAATAGATGCAGTTTACAATAATCCATTTAATTACAATAACCCCGATTTTGGTTTTAAATCAGGCTCGGTAGCAGCAAGTGGTGCAGCATTTACAGATAGTAAATTAAGCGATTTGTTTTTTACACAAACTACTTATAAAGGTGCTTTTGGTAACAATAATAATTGGAGCGATTGCTGGTCGAACTTTACACCAGAAACAGAAGATTACAATGCTGGTCCATATACACAAAATGCCGCTGTTGCATCATTTGGTACAGTAGAAAACAATCAAGAAGTAACCTTTACAAATGCATCTGTTGGTAATAAAATGCGCTTTAGCTGGGATTTTGGTGTAACTACATCAACAAGCGATACATCAACTTTACAAAACCCAACTTATGCTTATGCAGAAAAAGGTGATTATTTAGTTACCTTAAATGTAATGTCGCCTTGTGGTGATAGCACAATTACCAAAAATGTAAGTGTAGTTGGTAATGTTGGTTTAAATAAAATTGAACAAATTAATGAAGTAAGTTTGTATCCAAACCCAACAAATAATAACACAACAATCTCGTTTCAATTAACAGAGAATACAAATGTTACAATTCAATTATTTGACATAAGCGGAAGGGTTGTAAAAGAAGTTGCAACACAGCAATTATCTAGTGGTAACAATAATATTACCATTTCAACCAACGATTTAAATGCAGGGGTTTATTTTACAAATATCTCTTCAAATAAATTTAACAAAACATACCGTTTAGTGGTAATAAAATAACCATTACCTGTTTATAAATTAAATGGCCTTGCAATTTTTTGCAAGGCTATTTTTTTGCTATTTCGCCAATAAATAATCGCTAATTGATGGTGTTTTGCGGTTTAATTATTGATGCAAACTATAGCTTTATTACTGTCGTATTATCAAACCAAGTTTATGAAGTAGTATTGTAAAATATAATGATGTGGAAACTGTTCCTGTTAAAGTACTTACTTTTCTTTATTTCTTAATCATTAAAAAAACTATTTTCGTTTAAATTTCTTTTAATAATTATATGGCAAACAGAAGAGAATTACGAGCTGCAACAGGCAATAAATTAAGTTGTAAAGGATGGGTGCAAGAGGCCGCTTTACGTATGTTACACAACAACCTCGACCCCGATGTGGCCGAGCGCCCAGAAGATTTGGTTGTATATGGCGGTATTGGAAAAGCAGCCCGTAACTGGGAGAGTTTTGATTTAATAGTAAAAGCTTTACAAGACCTTGAAGAGGATGAAACTTTATTGGTGCAAAGTGGAAAACCTGTTGGTATTTTGCCAACACATAAAGATGCTCCAAGGGTAATTATATCTAACAGTATGTTGGTTCCAAAATGGGCCAATTGGGAAACTTTTCATGAGTTAGATAAAAAAGGTTTGATGATGTATGGCCAAATGACTGCTGGAAGTTGGATTTATATTGGCTCGCAAGGTATTGTGCAAGGTACTTACGAAACTTTTGCCGAAGCCGCTCGTCAGCATTTTGGAGGTTCGCTTAAAGGAACATTAACTGTTACAGCCGGTTTAGGTGGTATGGGCGGTGCGCAACCCTTAGCTGTTACCATGTGTGATGGTGTATGTTTAGCTGCCGAAATGGTAGAATGGCGTATTAAAAAACGTATCGAAACTCGCTATTTGGATACAATGAGTAGGGACATTGATCAAGCAATTGATATGGCTTTAAAAGCTAAAGCAGAAGGTAGGCGCTTATCAATTGGTGTTTTATGTAATGTAATTGATTTATTGGAGCGTTTAATTGAACGTAATATTACACCCGATTTATTAACAGATCAAACATCTGCACACGATCCTTTAAATGGGTATTACCCTGAAGGAATAGCAGAAGAAGTAGCTGATAGCATGCGTAAGCACGAGCCTGTAAAATATGTTGAAAAGGCTTTAGATACCATGGCGCATCATGTTAAATTAATGATTGAGTTACAAAGCAGAGGTGCCATTACTTTCGACTATGGAAATAATTTACGTGGGCAAGCAAAAGACCAACGTAATGTAGAAAATGCATTTGCTTTTCCGGGTTTTGTGCCAGCATATATCCGCCCATTGTTTTGCGAAGGAAAA
This sequence comes from Bacteroidia bacterium, assembly GCA_018058165.1. Taxonomy (GTDB): domain Bacteria; phylum Bacteroidota; class Bacteroidia; order UKL13-3; family UKL13-3; genus UBA6183. The sequence goes on along the minus strand of JAGPCI010000150.1, from coordinate 2,231 downwards.
GGTCCGTTTAGGTGGGTTGCATTAAGTGGCGACCCTAATGATATTTATGTAACCGACCAAGTTATGAAGGAGTTGTTTCCTGAAAATACTTCTTTGCATAGGTGGTTGGATATGGCAAGAGAGCGTATCGCATTTCAAGGATTACCAGCCCGTATTTGTTGGATAGGACAAGGTGATAGAGAAAAAGCTGCTTTAGCTTTTAATGAGTTAGTGCGTACAGGAAAAGTTAAAGGTCCAATTGTTATTGGTCGCGATCATTTAGATACAGGCTCTGTAGCTTCGCCTAATCGCGAAACAGAGGCTATGAAAGATGGTAGTGACGCAGTAGCAGATTGGCCAATTTTAAATGCATTAATTAACACTGCTGGTGGTGCAAGTTGGGTATCTGTGCATCATGGTGGTGGAGTGGGCATGGGCTATTCTATACACGCAGGTATGGTTATTTTGGCTGATGGAACAGAAGATGCAGCTCGCAGGTTAAAACGTGTGTTACACAACGACCCCGCAATGGGAGTGATAAGGCATGCTGATGCAGGTTACGATATAGCTATTGACACTGCTCGTAAACATAGGTTAGATATTAAAGAGCGCTTACAAGATAAAGAAGAAAAACCTGCATTCTAAAAACGAACATTGTTAGTATTATATATTTTAGTACTAATTGTTTTTATAATTTTGAAAGAGGCTGTCCCCAAAAAAAGGATAGCCTCATTTTTTTTCCTACCTATAATTATAAATCTGAATTTAGTTTGTTGTAAAAAATTTGAATGGAGTTTTTTACAATAATTTAACTAGCTCTAATTCTAGCTGACTATAATATAATCCTACTAAGTCTAATTGGATATCCGCATGCACACCAGTTTTCAATAAATTCAGGCTTTTCTTAAATATTCTATACTTTTAGAGTTCAACATCGCTTGAAAAACTTTTTCGTGTTAAAAGAATTTTACCTTACAAGCAATGAGAATGTTTGTGCATAGACCAATTAATAATTTTGAAAAATTACAGGTAAGCGAACTAATTGGCTAAAATCTAATCACAAATAATTAGTTAAAAATTAGGCATCAGAACATGAGGTAAGCATAGTCTCTAAGCTTTTTTCCGATATGTTGAATAAGTATTTTATATATTATGTTTTGTAACATTCAATTAAGTTTTAAAAGATGTTATGTTATTTCTGTTTCGTTATTACGCAGCTAAAATAGAAAAAACAGCCAAATTTCATGTTAATTATCAAGTTGAGTAAAATGCAATTCTTTTAAATTTGTAAGTTTAATATTTGAACTTCCCTAATATTAAAGTTTACAAGATGAGCAGATTTAAATTAATTACATTTAAAAAAGCGCTACTTTTACTCATTGTAATTGTAGCTGGAAGTTTTTTTAACGTACAAGCACAAAAGTTACTAGATCCATCTGGGCCATTAGTTGGTGTTTCAGCCTCAACGGGTGGTAGTAATGCTTCAATTGCGGTAGCCTATTCTATTAGGCAATTAAAAACGACTTACGACCACACAGCCATAACCCCTCCATCAACTGTTAGTGGATTTACAAATTCTACCTCGCCACTTATTCGGGTGAAACGAAGCTCTGATAATGGCTTATTAGATATTGGATATGATATTAATGGCAATTTAGATACAATTACTTTAAAAAACTTTGTGAGTAATAATGGGGCAAATCCAACTGCAAACGGTTTAGTTACTATTTGGTATGATCAAAGTGGCAATAGTAGAGATGCTTCAAAAGGCTCTTCGATATTATGCCCAGGCCAAGCGGTAGAGCCCTTTATTATTTCTGCTGGTGTAATTGAAAGAAATAGTGGTGGGCAAGTTGGTATTGCCGGAAAAAATGGCGGAATGCTTGGCGATGGAGGTACAGATTTTGATGCAGCTAGCAGTGGTTTTAATAGGTATGGAATTGTAAATGATAGGACTTTAAATGTGGTTTCGCAACCAAGAACTTATGCTAACGGATCAGCATCAGCTGGTGATGGGACTTATTTGGTTGATAGAAATGGTGGTGTTGGTATTCAGGATCCACCTCTTACTTGTATAAAGGCAGTTAGTGGAAATTGGGCATTACAAATTAGGAACGAATCTGGTGATATTAGCAAAAGTTTTGCAGGGAGTGTAGCAATCTCTACAAATAGAAGTGATAATGTAATCGTTACACGTTCGGGTGATTTATATACGATGTATGTTGATGGAACTCTTGCTGGAAGTAATACGC
>JAGPCI010000149.1 GCA_018058165.1 Bacteroidia bacterium | reverse complement strand
TCTGATTGGATTAGGGATAACTAAAAAGCAAAAAAAATCTCGTACCAATTGGCACGAGACTTTAAAGTTTTAACGAAATAATTATTATTTCTTTTTACCTGTAGCAGCTTCTGAAGCAGCGCTAATTGCAGCACGGGTAGTTTTAATTGTAACAATCGGGTTGTTAGGAGAATCTAAGATTGTGTAATCAGCAGCAGGAAGATCTGCAACTTTAATAGATTTACCAATTTCTAAATCATCAATGTTGATGGTAACGTAATCAGGTAATTTTGATGGGATAGTTTTAACACGCAATTTTTGCGACTTAACCTGCAATTTACCACCGGCACGAACACCAACTGAATTACCTACAAATTGAACTGGAACTCTAACTTCTACTTCTTTATCTTCACTAATAGTTAAGAAATCGGCATGAAGAATAGAATCATTTACTGGGTGATATTGAATGTCTTTCAATACCGACTTGTAAATTTTTCCGTCAATGTCAAGTTGCACTTTGTAAGTGTTAGGAGTGTAAACAAGGTTTTTAAAATCCTCTGAATACATCGAGAAGTTTAAATTCTCGTTTCCGCCATACAATACACACGGCACTTTACCCTCGTTTCGAAGTGCTTTGGTAGATGATTTACCAACTCCGTCCCGCAAATAACCAAACATGGCAAGCGTTTTCATTTTGTTTTTTTGTTTTTGTTTTTGTAAAACGTAGGCTCATTCGCTTATGCCTTTGTTTTACGATTTATAGTTTTTAAACTGCGAATTTACTTTGTTGCTGTATTAAATAATGAGCTTATGCTACCAAACTCTGTAACATTTTTAATTGCATTAGCAAATAAATCGGCCACACTTAATACTTTTATTTTTGAGCTACTGCGTTTTAATGGGATGGTATCACACACCACTAATTCGTCAATCACACTATTTTCTAATGTCTCGTAAGCTGAACCCGATAGTACAGGATGAGTACACATTGCCCTGACACTTAATGCTCCTTTTTCTTTAAGCATTTGTGCCGATTTGGCTAGGGTATTACCAGTATCAATAATGTCATCAATCAAAATTACATCTTTACCAGCTACATCACCAATCAAGGTCATAGAAGCAATTTCGTTTGCACGTTTACGCTCTTTATCGCAAATAACCATATCTAAATTTAGCGCTCTAGCAAAGGTTCTAGTTCTGTTAGAAGAACCCATATCAGGTGAGGCTAAAATTAAGTTACTTTCGTTAAGGTCGCGAATATAAGGAATAAATATTACAGATGAATCTAAATGATCTACTGGGATTTCAAAAAAGCCTTGAATCTGAGGTGCGTGTAAATCCATTGTCATTACTCTACTTACGCCTACCGCTTTTAACAAATCGGCAGCAACCTTACTTCCAATACTAACGCGAGGCTTGTCTTTTCTATCTTGACGGGCCATACCATAATAGGGAATTACAGCAGTTATGTAATGAGCTGATGCACGTTTAGCGGCATCAATCATCAATAATAGCTCTAATAAATTATCTGCGTTAGGGAAAGTTGATTGAATAAAAAACACATCACAACCACGAACGCTCTCATTAATACTTGGCTGAATTTCGCCATCACTAAATTGTGCTACCGAAATGTCGCCTAATGGCTGACCATAAGATTCAGCAATCTTTTCGGCAACAAATAGCGAATTGCGACCCGAGAATAATTTTACTTCATTATGTGGTGAAGTCATGGTGCTTTAGTTTTTAATAGTACAATTGGACCTAAATATAAAAAAAATGTCGGGTTTCTTAGTAGAAAAAACCCGACACCTATCTTTCTGTTGTTGTCCGACTAGGTTTCGAACCTAGACTCTTCTGAACCAAAATCAGACGTGTTGCCAGTTACACCATCGGACATTTTTCGTGGTGCAAATATAGCCGTTACTCCTAATTGTGCAATTATTTTTGAAAAATTATTTACATAGCCCATTAAAATATGGCTATTCCATTATATATTAAAGTTTTAATTGTGATTATAGATACACAATTTAATGCCTTTTTCTGAAAAATAAGGTTACTTTCAATCAATTCTTAAAATAATAATACAATAGTTCGGTTTATATGGTTTCTTTTTTCGCAAAATGTTTAATCAACTTAACCCTTATTGGAATTTACTATTTAAGTAATATTACCTTTCCGGTAAGTATTTATAATTAGCACAACGTAAAACTAAATAACTATTTATTCTGTCAACCCTTCTTCGCTTAACAACCACATTAAAGTACTTATTGCACCTGCACCAAGTTCTAATTCGCGCTTATTTACTTTATCAAACGTATCAATTTCGGTATGGTGATAATCAAAATACCTTTGCGAATCGGGCATATAGCCAATTAAAACCGTTCCCTGTTTTTTTAATGGGCCAATGTCGGTGCCGCCCCAGCCATGTTTAATGTCATCAATACTATAAGGCTTATACAATGGCTCCCACTTTTTTAACAATTTAACTGCATTGGTATCTTCAATTCCAAATGCACGTGGTGTAAAACCTCCTGCATCACTTTCAATAGCTGCAATATGTTTATTTTGCTTATTTAAAGCCGCTACTCTTGCATATTCAATACCACCTTTTACACCATTTTCTTCGTTCATAAATAATACAGCCCTCAGTGTACGTTTTGGCTTTAGCCCCAAATGTTTAATTAACCTAATGGCCTCCATACTTTGAACACATCCTGCACCATCATCATGTGCACCTTGTCCAAGATCCCAACTATCTAAATGCCCACCAGCAATTATTATTTCATTAGGAAATTCACTCCCTTTAATTTCGGCAATTACATTATAAGAAAGCACGTCTGGCAGTGTTTCGCAATTTTGTTTAAAGAACATACGCACTTGTCCTTCCGATTTTATTTTTAACAAGTTACTTAATGCATCAGCACCGTTAGTACTTATGGCACAAGCAGGTATTTTTGGAAATGAATCGTTGTAGCTTGTCATTCCTGTATGTGGCATATCATCAATTGCTAAAGTTAACGAACGTACAACAGCTCCAACAGCTCCATACTTTGCTGCCTCTGAAGGTCCTCTTGAACGTTGGTCGTTTGCGCCACCATATGCAGCCCCGGTATGTATGTGTGTAGGTTCCATTGGGCGATTAAAAAACACAATTTTACCTTGAATTTGCTTTTTGCCCAATTGTTTTAATTCGGCCAAACTTTTTACCTCAATAACTTCAGCATCTATTCCATTTATTGGTGTAGCAACACTTCCGCCTAAAGCACAAATACGCACATCAAATTTTTGTCGGCCTTTTGCCACAAAAGCTTCTTCTTTTGCACCACGAACCCAATGTGGTACCATTACGGGTTGTAAAAAAACAGTATCAAAACCATAGCCATTCATTTTTGCAAACATGTAATTTACGGCTTTTTCGGCTTGTGGAGAACCACTTAAACGCGCACCAATATTGTTCGCCAAAAAATCTAAGGTTTGATAACATTCTCCGTTTGTTAATACCTCATCATAAATACGTTTAAAAGTTTTTGTATGATTAAAAGTTTGTCCAAAAACAATACTCACCCATTGAAAGGCTATTACAAAGGCTACAATTTTTCTCATAAATGTGCTACTATTCTTTAATAAACTTAACTACTTTTTTTGTATTGTTCATATCAACTTCAAGCCAATATACACCTGGTGATAAAGCGCTTATTGGCACTTTATTGTTTTGCAGAATTGTATTTATCTGCACCTTTCCAATTAAATCATAAATTACAATTTTGCTTGATGCATTTGCACCTGTTATAGTAATGTAATTATTAGCAGGATTTGGATAAATATTGATTGATGTATTATAATTTGTTTTTTCATTTAGGCCAACAATGGTAATATCTTTTGTTACCGTACCTTTATTTAAAATCCAATTATTAGGATCAATACTTATTGTAGTTATGTTTTTATTAAGCGGTATTTTTAGCCATTCTATTTGATTATTGTGCATAACACGAATAGTTGTATCGCCACCATTATAAGTAATTTTATACTCAATTGGTGTAATAAATAAAGGTGTAGTACTACTTGTTGTTTGGCTAGAAACGATTACCAAACTATCATTAATTTGATTCCATTTTACATCAAAAGTTGGATAACCTTCGCCATAAAACCATTGGGCAAATACTTGTGTAAAATCTCTACCTGTTTGTTGTTCAAGCAATGTTATAAAATCAGTGGTATTGGCGGTTGCAAAAGCAAACTGTTGTTGGTATTTTTTCAGAATGGCAAAAAACAACGAGTCGTTATTTATTTCAAACCTAAGCGTATGAACAAAAGCACTACCTTTATTATATGTTAATCGCGAGGAAAAAATTCTAGCAACATCTGTTGTATCAGTAAACCAAATACTGCCACCTGGTTGAGCAGTAATTGAATTATGTACAGAAAGCATTTTACCTGTAGTTTGACTTGAGTCAATTAATTCCAAAGCCAAATATTCGCAATAAGAAGCAAAACCTTCATTAAGCCAAATGTCGTTCCAAGTTTTACAAGTTACATGATCGCCAAACCACTGATGGCCTAACTCGTGAGCCATTATGCTAAAATCTATTATACCTAAAGTAGTCATAGTTTGATGCTCCATGCCACCACTAAAAGGCGCCATTGCATGCCCATATTTTTCGTTCCAAAATGGATATTTCCCAAATAGGGTAGAGAAACCTTCAATTACTGAAGCTGTTTCATTTAATGTGTTTTTTACTTCGGCCAATGTTGCAGGATTATCATAAATATAATTTTGAATTAACATAGAATCGCCATCAATATGCGCATACGTATTGTATTCAATATATTTAGCCACAGCTACTGATATTAAGTAATAATCTACCAAATAATTAGATTGCCATTGGTACATTACTTTATCATTGGGTAAACTTATGATGTTTTTTAACTTGCCAATTGCACCAACCTTGTTTTGATTGCTGGTAGTAATATAAGTATAAACTGAATCGACTTTGTCTTGTAAAGATTGTTTGCATGGAAACCACTCATAAGCCGAGTAAGGCTGACTAAGACTCCAAGTGGCCTCATTTCCCCATCTGCCAGAAGTGCTTGAGCTAAACCCCGAACCAATTGCAGCACTTGCAGCAACGCTCGCATCTCCATGGTAATAAATGGTTACATCAATTAAATCATTTTTTAGTTTGGGTGATGTAAATACCACATATGCAAAATTGTTTTGGTGATTAACTTGCATGGCAACACCTTGGTTTGTAACTACAGAATCGATGGTATGATTGCTGTGTAATTCAAATCCAAATGTATCTAAGCCATTGGCAATAACTTGAGCAATGGTTCGAGTACTTCCACTTATTACAGTAGAGTTCCGCTCTACATTTAATATGATATGATGAAACTTTACATCATAACTATACATTAAGTTTAACTGCTGCTGATTGGCTGTTTTATTATATACCTTATTGGTAAGTTTTTGTTTATGTGAGGCACAAAAGTGCTCTTGTGCTTGTGTTGACAACATTGCCATCAACCCCAAAACTAGAAAAATGTTTTTCAATATGTATGCTTATTATTTATAAAAAGAAGTGTTATTTAGGTAAGTGGTTTTTAATAAAGGACAAATTTTATAACGCTCATCGTGTGTATCATTATATATAGCAGTTAATGTTTCGTAAACATGTTTAATACCAATTTTATCAGCCCATTCAAATGGCCCAAACGGATAATTTGTACCTAATTTCATACTGGTATCAATATCTTGCATGGTAGCAGTGCCTTCTTGTAAAGTGTAACACGCTTCATTAATTATCATCATAATAATACGTGGCGTAACGAGGCCAACCCTATCACCCACCAATTTAAAATCCCAGCTTAGGTTTTGCATGGTGGTTTGTAAAATGGCTAAATTATCGCTGTTATATAAACTTACCTCTGCCAAACTACGGTTAATAAAAGTAGGCAAATCGTTTATACCAATTAATACACATTGCATTTCTCGACCATAATGATGTACAACTTCTGCCAATTGTTTTTTAACAGCTCCAATAAATACAGGTATATTTTTTAAAGGTGCATAATACTTCAACGTGTTTGCCTGCTCGTCAATACTTAAGTCAAAAATAACATTAAACTGAGCCAAATCTATTTGCGGATAATCCGAATCTGAAACCTCCGTAATTTCACAATTAATTGCGGCTAGTTTTTGTTTTAACTCGGCAATTAATGATTTTTCTCCTCTTGCTAGAATCTTCATGTGTAAGTTGTTAAATTTGAAACAAAAGTAACAACAAACTGATATGGAAAAAAAAATAATTAAAAGCGA
>JAGPCI010000148.1 GCA_018058165.1 Bacteroidia bacterium | reverse complement strand
GATGTAGCGGTTGCGGGTAATATTGGAATAAGTTTAGCACGTTTATTAACACAACGAGATTATGAATATTTGGTGCTTGAAATTAGCAGTTTTCAGTTAGATAACATGTATAATTTTAAGGCGGATATAGCAGTATTGTGCAACATCACACCAGACCATTTAGACCGTTATCAATATTCATTACAAAATTATATAGATGCAAAATTTCGCATCACACAAAACCAAACTACCAACGATACTTTTATTTATTGTGCCGATGATGAGTTAACAATTAGCAACATCAATAAGCACAACATTGCGGCCAAACAAATTCCGTTTGCTTACGATAAAGATTTAACAATTGGCGCAAACGTTCAACACGCAAAAATTGTATCAAACATTACAACAGAAAAACTTAATCCATTTATTATGCATATTAACGAACTAGCACTTAAAGGCCGCCACAATGCCTACAACTCGATGGCAGCTGCTATTATTGGCCAAGTATTAAACATTCGGAAAGAAACCATTCGCGAAAGTTTAATCAGCTTTCAAAATGTAGAACACCGTTTAGAAACTGTAATTACAACAGCGGGTGTTGAATACATTAACGACTCAAAAGCTACCAATGTAAACTCTACATGGTATGCATTAGAAAGTATGGAAAAACCAACCGTTTGGATTGCAGGTGGTGTAGACAAAGGCAACGATTATTCTTTACTAAAAGAAATGGTAAAAGAAAAAGTGCGCATTATTGTTTGCCTAGGTTTAGATAACCACAAACTGCACGAAGCTTTTGGCACTGATGTAGACATGATTATTAACACCACAAGCATGAATGAGGCTGTACATGTGGCTAAACAAATGGCAAAAAAAGGCGAAGCAGTTTTACTATCGCCTGCATGTGCATCATTTGATTTATTTAAAAACTACGAAGACAGAGGAAGACAGTTTAAAAAAGAAGTAAAAAATCTTTACTAACTGTTAATTATAAAAAATGACAACCTGGGAAAAAATTCGTCCTCGCGGTGACATGTTAATGTGGATGGTCATCTTTATCCTCTCTATTTGGGGGTTACTGGCTATATACAGCAGTACCGGAGCACTTGCTTACAAAAAAAATGGTGGTGTGGTAGAGTTATATCTACTACAGCAAGCAGCACTTTTGGTAGCTGGTTTTTTTATCATGTTTGTTGTTTCATCTATACATTATAAATATTTTATTAGCTTATCAAAACTAGCCATTTGGATAACTTACCCCTTACTAATATACACGTTAATTTTTGGCATTGAAATTAACGGTGCACGTAGATGGATTAATTTATTTGGGGTAACTTTTCAAGCGTCAGATTTTGCTAAACTAGCCATAGTAATGTTTGTAACCAGAGAGCTGGCTCGCAAGCAAGATACTATTGATGATTTTAAGAAAACATTTTTGCCAATACTTGGGCATATTACCGCTATTTGTATTTTAATAGCACCCGAAAACCTAAGTACTGCAATGGTTTTATTTACCACATGTTTTTTAATTTTATTTATAGGACGGGTAAAAATAAAACACTTAGCATTAATAACAGGCGTTGTAGTTGTAGCAGGCTTGTTGTTTTTTACCCTATTATTTTTGATGCCCGAAAAGGCTTTAAAAGGAAGGATGCAAACATGGAAAAATCGTGTAGAATCTTTTGGAAAACAAGAAACTGATGTTGACAAAACTTACCAAAATGATCATGCCAAAATAGCCATTGCAACAGGTGGTATTTTTGGAAAATTTCCAGGAAATAGTGTTGAACGAAATTTTTTACCAGAAGCATATTCTGATTTTATTTATGCAATCATTGCCGAAGAGTATGGGTTAATTGGCGCATTAGTTATGCTAATGTTATACATGTTTTTTTTATACAGAGCAATAAGAATTGTGTTACGAAGCCCAAAAGCATTTGGTGCTTTAATAGCAGTAGGATTGAGTTTTTCGCTGGTATTACAGGCATTAATAAACATGGCTGTAGCTGTTAACTTATTTCCGGTAACTGGTTTAACATTACCATTAATAAGCAAAGGCGGAACATCTATATTACTTACATCGGTTGCTTTTGGAGTAATAATGAGTGTAAGCCGATACATTGAAGATGATGAACCAGAAGCCAAAGAAGATTTAAAAATACCAAACTTACAAGAACCAATAGCTAAATAATAGTTATGATAGACTCCAACAAAAAATACAAAGTAGTAATAAGTGGTGGCGGAACAGGTGGACACATCTATCCGGCAGTTGCTGTTGCGCAAGGTTTGCAGCGTAAACTACCCAATGTAGAAATTTTGTTTGTAGGTGCGCAAGACCGCATGGAAATGGAAAAAGTGCCAAAGGCTGGTTATAAAATTATTGGTTTATGGATTAGTGGAATTCAACGTAGTTTAAGCTTTAAAAACTTACTTTTTCCTATTAAGGTTATTGTAAGTGTAATTAAAAGTTTATCCATCATAAAAGATTTTAAACCTGATGCTGCCATTGGTTTTGGTGGTTATGCAAGTGGCGCCATGCTTTATGCAGCAACCATTAAAAAACTACCTACTGTAATTCACGAACAAAACTCGTATGCTGGTATTACCAATAAAATCTTAAAAAATAGGGTTGATACCATTTGTGTAGCATACGACAACATGGGCAGGTTTTTTCCTGAACGAAAATTGATAAAAACCGGAAACCCTATTCGCCAAGATTTAATGCAAGTGGATAGTTTAAAAAATGATGGATTAGCACATTTTAATTTATCGCCCAATAAAAAAACGGTTTTAATAATTGGTGGTAGTTTGGGTGCAAAAACCATTAACGAAAGTATACTAAACGGATTAGATAAATTTAACGAAAACAACATACAGTTACTTTGGCAAACGGGTAAAAGTTTTAACCAAAATGTAAATCAACCTAATGTAAATGTGCAACAATTTATTTACGAAATGAATTTGGCTTATGCTGTTGCAGATGTTGTTATATCTAGAGCTGGGGCATTAAGTATTGCAGAATTAGCGCAAGTTAAAAGGCCAGTAATTTTAGTGCCTTCGCCAAACGTTTCAGAAGATCATCAAACAAAAAATGCTATGGCTTTGGTTGAACGCGAGGCTGCAATTTTAATTAAAGATGCAGATGCCAGAAAAACATTGGTTGATGAGTGTATTTTATTGTTGAAAAATGAGGCAAAACAAGTTCAGTTAAAAAACAATATTGCCACATTCTCTATGCCAGATGCGGCAGATAGAATAGTAAATGAAGTTTTAAGAATAATTGACGAAAGGTAGTAGCAAAAGTAAGTTATGAATTTTAAAGACATAAAACAGGTTTATTTTTTAGGAATTGGCGGTATTGGCATGAGTGCCTTAGCGCGCTATTTCCGTAGCCAAAACATATACGTTATGGGTTACGATAAAACTGAAACCGAACTTACAAAAGCACTAATTAACGAAGGAATAGACATACACTACACCGATAAAGGAAGCAAGCTTGCAGAGGTTGGTTTTAATAAAAACAATGTGTTGGTTGTGTTAACTCCTGCTATACCTAAAAATCATGAAGAGTATATTTGGTTTCAACAAAATGAGTTTACTATTTTAAAACGCTCTCAAGTATTAGGCATTATTACCGATGCATACAAAACCATTGGTATTGCTGGCACACACGGAAAAACTACTACATCTACCCTACTTGCTCATATTTTAAAACAAAGCAAAGTAGATTGTGCTGCATTTTTAGGTGGCATATCTACCAACTATGCAAGTAATTTATTGGTACACCACCCATCAACCCAAACCAATCAAAACCAACTTATGGTGGTTGAAGCTGATGAATTTGACCGCTCGTTTTTAACTTTGCACCCAAGTATTGGTGTAATTACATCAACCGATGCAGATCATTTAGATATTTATGGTGAACACGATGCACTAAAAAAATCGTTTGCAGATTATGCCCATCAAGTTAAAGATACTTTGTTTATTAAAAAGGAACTTGATTTATACGATACATTAAAGGCTGAACATGTAGGTGATAAAATAAAATCGTACAGCATAAACCAAACTGCCGATGTGTATGCAACAAATATCGAAATTATAGACAATACTTATTATTTTAACTTACATACATCAACCCTAATTGCCGAAAAACTGCACTTAGGCATACCCGGTTTGCATAATGTAGAAAATGCGGTAGCTGCTGCTGCATGTGCTTTACAAGTGGGTGTTACTATTAATGAATTACGAAATGCACTTGCATCATTTACCGGGGTTAAACGCAGGTTTGAGTATGTAATTAAATCACCAAACTTAGTTTATATTGATGATTATGCGCATCACCCAACAGAACTAGAAGCAATTATTGGTTCGGTGAAAAATATGTACAAGGGCAAAAAAATATTAGCCATTTTTCAGCCACATCTTTATAGCCGCACACGCGATTTTGTGGATGGATTTGCAGCAAGTTTATCATTAGCAGATGAAGTGATTTTATTAGACATATATCCTGCAAGAGAATTACCAATGGAAGGTGTTACATCAAAAATAATATTTGATAAAATAACCCAATCAAACAAAACACTTTGCAGTAAAACCGAGGTATTAGGTTTATTAAACACCAAAACTTTTGATGTACTACTAACCTTAGGCGCTGGTGATATTGATACTTTAATTGAACCAATTAAAAACTATTTAAACGATAAAAAATAACCACAAAAAATGGCTTTTGATAAAGATAAATTTTTACGAAAAACAAAAAAGGTTAGCTATGTGCTTTTGTGGTGCATGTTAGTGGCTGCTTTGTTTTTTAGTTTATCGTTTATTAATAAGCAAGAAAACAGCACAACATGTACAGAAATTAAGGTACACATAGAACCAACCGAAGCCGCAAATTTTGTGGATAGAGAAATGGTTTTAAAAAGCATTAGAAAAGATGGCAACGAGCAAAAGATAATTGGATTGCCAATAAATGCAATTGGAATACCCAGGTTAGAAAACAAACTTAGGGCAAATAGTATGATAAAACTGGCACAAGTGTATACAGATATGAACGGTAGCTTAAATATCCACATACAACAACGCAGGCCAATTGTAAGGGTAATTAATGCATTTAACGAAGGATTTTATTTAGATGAAAATGGGTTAAAAATGCCGCTATCGCCTAATTATACAGCACATGTGCCTATTGCAAGCGGCTACATTTTTGAACATGGCGAAGGCAGAGATACTGCCCAAACAGAGGTGTTAAGGCAATTGTTTAAGATAGCCACATATGTTGATAAAGATACTTTTTGGAACGCGCAGATAGAACAGATATTTGTTACAGCCGAAAGTGAATTTACGCTTATACCAAATATAGGCGACCAAACGATACATTTTGGCGATGCAAATGATACAGAAGACAAGTTTACCAGGTTGATGCTTTTTTATAAAGAAGCCATTAACAGGGTAGGTTGGGAAACGTATAGTAGCATAACGGTAAAGTATAAAAATCAAATAGTTTGTAAAAAGAAATATAATCCATAGTGTCCATGGCAGAATTTAGTAAGGTAATTGTAGGCTTAGATATTGGAACCACAAAAGTGTGTGCCATTATTGGAGCTAAAAACGAATTCGGAAAAGTAGAAATTTTAGGAATAGGTAAGGCCGATTCGTTAGGCGTTATTAGAGGTGAAGTGCGTAATATCGATAAAACTGTTAAGGCTATAAAAGAGGCAATAACTAAAGCCCAAGACAGCATGAAAGAAAGCAATGTGAGCATTGAAATAAACTCTGTTCATGTTGGTATTGCTGGCCAGCATATTAAAAGCAAACAACACCGCAATAGCATTAGCCGCAATAATCCCGAGGAAGAAATTAACCTTGAAGAAATTGTTAATTTTATAAAAGAAACAGAAAAACTTGCATTGCCTCCAGGCGATCAAATTATACACGTGCTTCCGCAAGAATATCAAGTTGATGATTTTACGGATGTAACAGATCCAGTTGGTATGGCGGGTGTGCGTTTATCTGCAAACTTTCATATTATTACAGGACATGTAGAAGCAATTAAAAATATTGATAGAAGTGTTAAACGTGCCGGTTTAGATGTGGCCGATTTAATACTTGAACCACTTTCGAGTTCAGAATCTGTATTAACTCCAGAAGAAACTGAAGCAGGTGTTTGTTTGGTTGATATTGGTGGTGGAACTACAGATGTGGCTATTTTTAAAGGTAAAATAATTAGGCATACTGCTGTTATTCCGTTTGGCGGAAATATTATTACTGATGATGTGGTAGAAGGTTGCCAAGTATTGCGCAACCAAGCCGAATTATTAAAAGTAAAATTTGGT
>JAGPCI010000147.1 GCA_018058165.1 Bacteroidia bacterium | reverse complement strand
GCGTTGGGCAACAGGCACAGAAATTAATTGTAGAGGTTTTGCTTTAGAACGCTCAATTGATGGAAAAACCTTTGCAGAAATTAACTTTATAAAAGGTGCTGGCAATAGCAAAATAACACAACAATATAGCTATCAAGATGCAGACATTTTTACTGCAACAAAAACTGCTTACTATAGGCTAAAACAAGTTGATTTTGATGGCTCGTACACGTATAGCGAAGTTGTTGTAGTTAAACAAGAAGGTGTGCAAAATGAACAAATTTCAGTTTATCCTAACCCAGTAATGGATAAATTAACTATTGAAATTGAAACCTTAAAAGGTGGTGCTGCTGATGTAATTATTACCGATATTACAGGTAAAACAATAAGCTCATTACCTATAAATGTAATCAAAGGATTTAATAAATATGAACTAAACAACACAACCAATTTAACCAATGGTGTATACATGATAACCATTGTACAAAACGGACAAAAAGTGTACAATAGTAAATTTGTTAAAGCAAACTAATTATCACTTTTAAACTTACAAAAAAGGCGAACCAAAATTGGTTCGCCTTTTTTATTACTCAGTTTTATAACTTAACCCTTAATCATTCAAAAAAATTGTTACCGCTAATTGATAACTTTTAAGGCCAAAACCACTTATACTTCCTTTACAATATTTGCCTAAAAGCGAAATATGCCTGTACTCCTCTCTTGCAAAAATATTGCTAATATGAACTTCAACTACTGGTGTGGTAATCGCAGCAATAGCATCTGCAATGGCCACAGAAGTATGCGTATAGCCACCAGCATTAATAATAATTCCATCATAACTAAAGCCTACTTCGTGTAGTTTGTTAATTAACTCACCTTCTAAATTGCTTTGGTAATAACTCAATTTAATTTGCGGAAAACTTTCAACCAATTGATTAAAAAAAACTTCAAAACTAAGGTTGCCATACACTTCGGGCTCACGCTTACCAAGTAAATTTAAATTGGGGCCGTTAATAATAATGATATTCATAAACACAAACATACTTCATTTTTACATCAACCAATAGTGTATAAAAATATAAAACCAACATGTGCATTAAGGATAAATAACCAGGTGCATTGTTAAACTACGTATTAATTTTGATGACTTAAAATGGTTAACTGGAGCTCGTATATCAAAGGATTTAAGGCTTATCTTAAATTAGAAAAATCGTTATCAAAAAATAGCATCGAAGCTTATGAACGCGATTTAGTAAAACTTACCCAGTTTTTAGATGCGCATAATTTAAACCTTCAACCCACCGAAGTTAAACTAATAACCTTACGCGAATTTTTACGTTGGGTAACCGAATTGGGCATGAGCACCACAAGCCAGGCCCGAATTTTAAGTGGCATAAAAGCCTTTTATAAGTACTTGTTGATGGAGGATATTATGGTAAAAAACCCAGCAGAGTTACTTGAATCACCCAAGATAAAACGCAAATTACCCGAAGTATTAGCCGTGCACGAAATTGATATGTTGGTGGCAGAAATTGACCACAGTAAACCAGAAGGAATGCGCAATAAAGCCATAATCGAAACCATGTTTAGTTGCGGATTAAGGGTGAGCGAATTGGTAAATTTAAAATTTGCAGACATCTCTTACCCTGACGAATTTATTAGGGTTTTAGGCAAAGGAAACAAAGAACGTTTAGTGCCCATTGGAAGTGTTGCTTTAAAAGCAATTGCACTATACAAAGACACGGTTCGCTCGCATATTACACCCATAACCGGACATACAGATACTGTGTTTTTAAATGCTCGTGGTAAAGGATTAAGCCGTGTGATGATATTTTATATTATTAAAGATTTGGCATTAAAAGCAGGCATTAAAAAAAGCATTTCGCCACATACCATGCGCCATTCGTTTGCTACTTGTTTGGTTGAAGCAGGTGCCGATTTACGAGCAGTACAACAAATGCTTGGCCACGAAAGCATAACTACAACAGAGATTTATACCCACATAGATAGGGCATATTTGCATGATGTAATTACACAGTTTCATCCCAGAAGCTAAATAGTTTTAGCCACACAAATTACCTAGAACTAAACATCATACAGCCAAGTTATTTGGCCACGTATAACTGCGCAATTATTTTATAGATGATTTAAGTTATGCTTAAACTTATAAATCAATGCCAAAAATTACTAAATTCGCCTACTTATAATAAAAAAATTAATACACATGAAATTCGTAGCTTTAAATGATTTGCACGTTTCGTTAGGCGCAAAAATGATTGAGTTTGCAGGTTATAACATGCCTGTTTTATACAACAATTTAATTGAAGAACACAAGGCTGTGCGCAACAGCATTGGAGTGTTTGATGTTAGCCACATGGGCGAGTTTTTATTGAAGGGCGAAAAAGCTTTAGACCTTGTTCAGCTTGTTACCAGCAATGATGCCTCAGTACTTATTGATGGCAAAATACAATACAGCTGCTTACCAAATGATAAGGGTGGTATTGTTGATGATTTATTGGTTTACCGCGTTTCTGCAACAGAATTTTACTTAGTTGTTAATGCTTCAAACATCGAAAAAGATTGGAATTGGATAAGCAAACACAACACTTTTGGTGTAGAAATGACTAACCTAAGTGAAGGTACAAGTTTACTTGCCGTGCAAGGACCAAATGCAATTAAAGCACTGCAAAAGCTTACCGATGTTAATCTTAGCGATATGGAATATTACACATTTAAATATGGCACATTAGCTGGTATGGAAAATGTTTTAATATCTAACACGGGTTATACTGGCTCGGGAGGTTTTGAACTTTATGTACCAAATGCACAAGCCCGTAAATTATGGGATGCAGTATTTGAAGCAGGTGCAGAATTTGATATTAAACCTGCTGGTTTAGGCGCGCGTGATACATTGCGTTTAGAAAAAGGTTTTTGTTTATACGGCCACGACATTAATGATGAAACTTCACCAATTGAAGCAGGTTTAGGTTGGATTACTAAATTTACCAAACAATTTATAATGGCCGACCACCACAAGGCAATTAAAGAAAACAAACCAACCAAAAAGTTAGTGGGTTTTGAAATGGTTGAGCGTGGCGGTATTCCTCGTCAGCACCATATTATTAAAGATGCAGCCGGCAATGTTATTGGCGAGGTAACTTCTGGAACACAATCGCCTAGTTTAAGTAAAGCAATTGGTATGGGTTATGTTGCTAGCGAGTTTAGCAAAGTTGATACCGAAATATTTATTGAAATACGCGAAAAACAAGTTAAAGCTAAGGTGGTAAAAACACCATTTTTATAGTTTACTAACCTTAAAAAATTACATGATACGTTTAGCTACATTTATAGTGTGTGTATTTACAGTAAACTTTTGCAAAGCGCAAAGTTTACCTAAAAAATATGCTGCAATAACTAATGGCACAAGCGAGGTAGATGTAATAAAAGCAGTAGGCGAACCTAAAAAAATAGAATCCTTTTCAACCGTAAAATACAATACTTACGATACCAGTTATTATTGGAGATATGATGGTGAAATAACCATCATATTTACCAATCATGCAGTTGAAACTGTAGAACCAAAATGGGAAAATGTGTTAAAACGCATACAACAGCGCGCAAATAAAAAAGAAGAAAACGGTTTAATAATCATCAACAATGACTAAACAAATAGAAGTAGTAATTACACCTGCCCTATTGCCGTTGTACCAAGTTAAAGGAAAAACTGTTGTGGTTATTGATATTTTGCGTGCTACAAGTAGTATTTGCGTAGCTTTTAAAACGGGCGTAAATAAAATTCTCCCAGTTTCAACTCCCGAAGAATGTAGCATATTTAAAGATTTTGATTTTATATGTGCTGCCGAGAGAAATGCTGTAAAAATTGATGGGTTTGATTTAGGAAACTCTCCTTTTGAATACCTAAATCCGTTGATAATTGAAAAGAATTTAGCACTTACAACTACCAATGGAACTAAGGCTCTTAAACTAAGTAAAGACTTAGGTGCTGAAAAAATTGTAATTGGTAGTTTTTTAAATATTGATGTGCTTTGTAATTGGCTAAAACATCAACCTAATGATGTAATTTTATTATGTGCCGGCTGGAAAGACAAAGCCAATTTAGAAGATACACTTTTTGCAGGTGCTGTGGCCAATAAGCTTTTAAATGACTTTAATTTAAATTGTGATACTGCTATAATGTCTCAACAATTATACTTGAGTATGCAGCACGATTTAGAAAACTTTGTGCGAAAATCATCGCATGCACAAAGGTTTAAATTATTAAATACAGCGCAAGATGATGTACACTTTTGCTTGCAATTTAATACAGCACCAACTTTGCCAATTATGCAAGGCGAGTATATTTTTAATACAACAATAAGTACTGTTTAATTGTTGTTATGAACGCCATTATTAATGCCCTAAACAACTATCGTTA
The DNA here is from genome assembly GCA_018058165.1 of Bacteroidia bacterium. Lineage (GTDB taxonomy): Bacteria > Bacteroidota > Bacteroidia > UKL13-3 > UKL13-3 > UBA6183. Next base: position 1,918 of record JAGPCI010000147.1, on the reverse strand, counting down.
CCGCATTTTATTGGCCGTAATACTTGTTTTAGCATTTGGTTTCCGAGCTTATCATATTACACAAATTCCTTTAACCAACGATGAGTTAAGTGCATTGTACAGGTTGCAATTTAGCTCCTTTAGCCAATTAATTACATTAGGTGTTACACCCGATGGACATCCTGCTTTTGTGCAGGTTTTTTTATATTATTACATCAAAATATTTGGCACAACTGCAATAGCACTTAAACTTCCTTTTATAGTTTTTAGTGTTGCGGCCATCTATGCTGCTTTTAAACTTTTTAGTGTTTTATACAGCCAAAGAGTAGCATTAATGGTATCAATTACCATGTGTGCAACGCAATTTTTTGTAATGCATGGGCAATTGGCGAGGCCATACTCAGCAGGGCTTTTATGGGTATTGTTATTTGCATGGTATCTTCATAAACCAAACTTAAACAAAACAAAAACAAACAAGTTTGCAGCATTTGTATTTTTATTTTTAGCTGCATCAACACATTATATTGCCCTGCTTACTGCAATAGTAATTTTACTACTTTGGGTTAGGGTTGATGCAAAAAGATTTAAGCAAGCATCAATAATTTCGCTAAGTGCTTTTGTGCTTTATCTACCTCAAATTTTTATTTTTATACACCAATTAAAAGTGGGTGGTGTTGGCACTTGGTTAGGCAAACCACATATTAATTTTATATATCAATTTTGGGAATATAGTTTCAATTATCAGCCAATATTGTCGCTGATATTGTTTGTGTTATTGTTTGCTGCAATTATGCTTACCTGCATTAATGGAACTGTAAAAAAGCACTTATTACCGTTAGGGGTATTTACCCTAACATTTATAATAACCTTTGTGTATTCGGTATTGCGTAATCCCGTTTTACAGTTCCCCGTTTTATTATTTGCATGGCCGTTTATGTTGGCATTTATATACAGCGCAGTAAGCACTTTGCCTAAGTATGTTTATGCAGCTTTATTTGGTTTGATACTTTTTTTGCAAGTGTATTCGCTCACTAAAAACCGCCAACATTACCAAGTATTTTATAACCAAAGCTACAAGGCTTGCGTTGATCAAATTGCCAACAATACGCCCAATAAAACACCTCTATTGCTTAATGGAAACCAGCAGTTTTATTTTGATTATTACTTTAACAAAACCAATTATAATCCCAATTATATTAATACCAGAATTGATAGTTTATCGCCAACAGCTTTTAATAATTTATTAAATACAATTACAAGTGATACCTTGGCTATTGGTCATGCATTTTATTTACCAATTTGGTATTTTGAAGTAGCTAAACTTTACTTCCCATTTGTTATTAAGCACCACCAAAATGCATTTAACGAAACGTATATTTTATGCAGAACTAACAATGTAGATACCAACTTAAACCAGACTGTTTTTGATGTAATGGAAAGTACTACATTATACAGTAAAAGTATCTCAAAAAAAGTAAACCAACCCAGCTTGCAAAGTTTACGAATTATTGCTACAGCAATCTATCCTATTGAGGATAGTTTAAACAATGCATCCTTAGTGCTAAAGGTTTTTGATGCCCACAATACCTTAATATCAGAAAGCTATCAACCTTACAAAGTAATTCCGTTTAACAAAGCAATTATTGCCATCGACTTACCTTTGGTAAACCACAACCGTAGTGTCAATATTTTAGCATTTGTACTTAACGATAAAAACCAAAAAGTTGTAATCAAAAACATAGCTATAAAACTACAAAAAGGCAACTCACTTTTATACGGAACAGTTGAAAACATTACTCCTTTAACTTCTTATTTTCCTGATGCCTGGTAGCATCACGTTTGGTTTTTTTATCTAAATTTTTTTGTAAAGCTGCCGTTAAATCTATCCCAGTTTGATTGGCTAAACAAATCAATACAAACAATACATCTGCCATTTCAT
>JAGPCI010000146.1 GCA_018058165.1 Bacteroidia bacterium | reverse complement strand
CAACTCGGGTGCCGAATGCCCGCAAGATGTGTACATTTACCAAGTTAATGCTACTAGTTTTAACGATAAAAAATATACCTACTCTGGATCTATTACTTTATTAAGGTAAGGTTTTTATTTAACCCAAATTACGCATTGGAAATGCGTAACCGATAAAGAAAATTTATAACGCGCGGCCAAAGGCCGCGCGTTTTTTTATTCAACTATTTTTATACCAAAAGCACATTCAATATAGTCCAATTTCGGCTCTGGCCTCATTGAAATATTTTTATGTAGCATCGGTATTACAGTTGTAAAATTATTTTTTACTTAGATTAAAAAATAATTACAATTGGTATTATATATTGCCACATGAGGATTTTAATATTTACAATCGTGTTTTTTGTGGTTAATCCAATTATTAAAGCACAAACTACCTTTACACAAAATGGACCAATAGAACCCAAACAAGCATATGCTGCATACACTCACGCAACGGTATATGTTAACCCTAATACAATAATTAAAAATGCTACTGTTATAATTAAACAAGGCATTATAGAAAGTGTAATAGAAAACGGAAGTATTCCAGTAAATGCCATTGAAATAAACTCAACCGGAAAAACTTTTTATGCATCGTTTATTGATTTATTTAGTAATTATGGATTTACAGCTCCATCATACAAAAAAACAAAAACCCATGGCGAACAATTTAATAGCAACAAAGCTGGCGCATATGCATGGAACGAAGCATTAAAACCCGAACTAAATGCAGCAGAAAACTTTAGTTACGATACAGATGAAGCCCAAAAGCTAAGAGAAATAGGATTTGGGGCTGTGCTAACAGGCAGTAAAGATGGCATTTGTAGAGGAACAACAGCATTAGTAACTACCGCTCAGTTAGATCCTCATTCTACAATTATTAATCCTAAAGCCACGTTTAGTTTAAGTTTTTCGAAAGGAACATCAAGCCAACCTTACCCAGAATCGTTAATGGGTAGTATCGCATTAATTAGACAAACTTATTTTGATGCACAATGGTATACCAAACAAAAAAAGGAGAAAAACATTTCGTTAGCGGCTTTTGCAGACAACATCAATTTACCAGTAATTTTTGATGCAGGAAATAAACAAAATGTATTGCGAGCAAGCATTATTGCAAAAGAGTTTAACGCAAATTACTTCATCAAAACAAATGGTGATGACTACCAAAGGGTGCAAGAAATTAAAGAAACTAATGTACCATTAATTGTACCAATAAACTTTCCAAAACCATACAAAATTAACGATGAATTTGATGCAGAATTAATATCAACAATTGATTTAAAACATTGGGAAATGGCGCCCGCCAATTTGTATTTTTTATGGAAAAACAAGGTTAACTTTTGCATAACCGCAGACGGTTGCGATGAAGCAGCCTTTTTAAACAATTTAAGAAAAGCCGTAACTTATGGATTACCCAAACAAGAAGCATTAAAAGCACTTACACAAACTCCTGCATTGCTAATAAATATGCAAGATAAACTTGGCGAAATTAAAAAAGGTGCTTTAGCAAATTTTATTATTTGCAGTGGCGATTTGTTTGATGAAGAAACAGAGATATTAGCGTGTGTTGTGCAAGGCAAATCACATACAATAAACCAAATGGCTGATGTTAAGTTTGCGGAAAAATACGCACTAAACAATTCCATTAATACCTTGTTAATAAAAAAGGGAATTGCAATAATTAACAATGATACCTTTAAGTTAAAAGCAACCTATAAAGCCGGTGTAGCTACTTTATTATTACACAGCAACACGGTTATTAACTATACAGCAACAGCCACTATTATTGATAGTTTTAGTTATCCGTATACCATTACTGAACTTAGTGGATTTGCAGCATTCTCATCAATAAAAAACGAAAAGTGGATAGCAAAAACTTTATCAAACAAACCTAAAAAAGAAAACATAATACAAGAAAATATTACAATTAATGATAGCTTGATTTGGTTTCCGTTTAACGATTTTGGTAACACTATTTTACCTAAAATTAAAAGTACCCTATTTAAAAATACAACCGTTTGGACAAACGAGGTTGATGGAATTTTAAACGAAACAGATGTAATAATTAAAAACGGAAAAATTACTGCAATAGGTAAAAACTTAAGTTGTGCAGATTGCGAAATTGTAGATGCAACTGGCAAACAACTTACCAATGGAATTATAGATGAACACTCACATATTGCAATTACACGTGGTGTAAACGAGGGAACACAAGCCGTAACAAGTGAAGTAAGTATTGCCACGGTTGTAAATGCAGATGATATTAATATTTACAGACAACTTGCAGGTGGTGTAACCGCTGCGCAATTATTACATGGTAGTGCAAACCCTGTAGGTGGACAAAGCGCTTTAATTAAATTACGGTGGGGATTAGCACCAGAAAAAATGAAAATAGAAAGTGCACCAAAGTTTATAAAATTTGCATTAGGCGAAAATGTAAAACAAGCCAATTGGGGTGATGGATCTACTTCTAGATATCCGCAAACACGCATGGGAGTTGAACAGGTTTTTGTTGATGCATTTACTCGTGCAAAAGAGTATGAGCAAAAATTAAAATCAGATAAAAATACGCGTAAAGATTTAGAACTTGATGCATTAGTAGAAATTTTAAACAACAAACGTTTTATTACTTGCCATAGTTATGTGCAAAGTGAAATAAATATGCTAATGCATGTTGCAGATACTTTTGGATTTAAGGTTAACACTTTTACCCATATTTTAGAAGGATATAAACTGGCCGATAAAATGAAAAAACATGGGGTAAACGCAAGTACATTTGCCGATTGGTGGGCTTATAAATATGAGGTGATGGATGCTATACCACAAAACGCTGCTATATTAAACAGAATGGGTGTTACCGTAGCCATAAATAGTGATGATGCTGAGATGGGAAGACGACTGAACCAAGAAGCTGCTAAAATTATTAAGTACGGAAAAATAAGCGAAGTGGAGGCTTGGAAAATGGTTACACTTAACCCCGCAAAAATGCTTAGAATAGATAACCAAACCGGTAGCATAAAGGTGGGCAAAGATGCCGACTTGGTTTTATGGAATACAAACCCACTTAGCATTTATGCAAAACCCGAAATGACTTTTGTAGATGGTGTTTGTTATTATAGTATTAAAACTGATGAAGCGCTTAGAACACAGGTTGCAAACACCCGTTCCCGCATTATTAACAACTTGATAAAGGCACAAAAAAATGGGGAAAAAACACAATCACACATTTCGGAAAATGAACCTAATTACCATTGCAATGATTAATTTAAAGAAAATATTTATTCCAATATTTACCATCATAACTTTTGCTGCATTTGCACAACAAACACCCGTAATCATTCAAGGGGCAACCATACATATTGGTAATGGTAAAATTATAAAAAATGGTTACATAGCTTTTGACAGTGGCAAAATAGTTTTTATTGATAGCGTAATGCGTAATAGCTATAAAAATGCACAAATTATAAATGCCACTGGCAAGCATGTTTATCCGGGTTTGATTTTATTAAATACGTATTTAGGATTAAACGAAATTGATGCCGTTCGTTCTACAAGAGATTACAACGAAACAGGTGAAATAAATCCAAATGTACGCTCGCTTATTGCATACAATACCGACTCGCGTGTTGTGCCAACAGCAAAAACTAATGGTATAACTTATATGCAAGTAGTGCCACAAGGTGGATTAGTTTCGGGCACATCAAGCGTGGTAAGAACCGAGGCTTATAACTGGGAAGAGGCGAATGTTGCTGAAGATGGTATACACATTAATTGGCCCGAAATAAATCATTATGCCCGCAATCCAGAAAAACAGCAGCAACGATTAACAGAACAAAGAGAAAAACTTGATGTTTTATTTGCCGAGGCAAGGCAATATCAATACAAAAAAACTACTGACGAAACAAACTTACGTTTACAGGCTATGCTAGGTTTGTTTAATAATACGAAAATACTATATCTACATGCAAGCTCATCGCTAGGTATTTTAGAAGCCATTCAGTTTATTAAAAATCAACAACCAATTAGGGCCGTTTTAGTGTGTGGTAGTGATGCACATTTAGTAGCAAATCAAATTAAAGAAAGTAACCTACCTGTAATTGTAAACCTTATACATAGTTTACCTAATCGCAACCACTCAGATATAGACCAACCTTATAAAACAGTGGCACAATTGATAAACAAAGGCATATTAACAAGTATTGGCTTTAGTGGAAGTTGGGAAAGCAGAAACGTAATGTTTAATGCTGGAACTTGCGCTGCATATGGCATAAATAAGGAACAAGCTTTACAACTTATTACTCAAAACGCAGCTAAAATTACAGGAACTGATGCCACTATTGGAACCTTAGAAGTTGGAAAATCGGCAACAATTTTAATTAGTGAAGGCGATATTTTAGACATGAAGGAAAGTGTTTTGCTTCATGCTTTTATTGATGGTGTACCATGCGATTTAGAAAACTCCCAAAATGATTTGTACAAAAAATATAGCAATCGTTTTGGGATTGAGGCGAAATAAACCGTTGAAATGCTTTAATAGGTTAAGTTCATGATTCGCAAGGTTTCTCTATGGCTGTTTACTTGAACCACAGCAGTATCTCGTGCTACAGCACCCGATAAACTTCGTGCTAATAAATAATAATTTCCTTGCAATAAATAACCAAAATCTACAAGTCCATTATTGTTGGTGTATATGTAATTTAACGATAAGTTGTTTTGTAAATCCTGATAACTTGGGTACAAATAAACAATTGCATTTTGCTCAATATTGTTGTTTACATTACGTACTTCAACCTTTAGTCTGCCATTAAATTCAGAAGAATCAACACTAACAATAGGTTGCTGAGGATTGGTATCCGTATCACTTTTTGAACAAGCAGAAGCAACCAATGCTAAAAAAACTATTATTAAGATAGACTGTATAAATGAATTTTTTGAAGGCATAAAATTGAATTAATATTGTGCAATATTAATAAGAAAACCGATGCATCCAAACGAAGAAAATCCTTGGACAATAAATACTAAAAATGAAGTGTACGATAATCCTTGGATTACTGTTACACATCACGAGGTTAGCCATGTTTCTGGCCATGTAGGAATATATGGAACAGTTCATTTTAAAAAAATTGCGTTGGGTGTATTGGTGTTAGATGATGATTACAACACATGGATTGTTGGTCAGTATAGGTTTCCGATAAAACAATATAGCTGGGAACTGCCAGAAGGGGGCGGAGATTTAAATATAGACCCATTGGTTTCTATTAAACGAGAACTTTTAGAAGAAGCTGGGATTATTGCACAATCATGGCATAAAATTCAAACCATGTATTTAAGCAATTCAACTACTGATGAAATAGCCCATCTGTATATAGCAAAAAACTTAACCTTTAAAGTTGCACAACCAGATAACGATGAGTTACTCAAACAAAAAAAACTTCCCTTTAACGAACTATATAATATGGTTATTAATGGACAGGTAACTGATGCAATGACAATAACAACAGTACTTAAAGCAAAACTATTAATGCTAGAAGGAAAGTTATAAGTTTAATTTCATCATAAAATCTTCACATATCCTTTGTCCAAGCTTAAACTGTCTGGTATCAAAAATTTCAAATCCAACTTTTTTGTAAAAACTTACAGCCCTTTTATTTTCTTGCCATACACCTAACAACAAAGTCTCAAACTCATTTTGTTTGCTGTATTTTATTACATGTTGCATCAATTCATACCCAGCTCCACTTCCAAAATAATCTGCCTTCACATATATTTTTTCAAGTTCAATTGCTCCACCATATAAACCATTTAAGTGCACACCTTTTATCAGCTTTACATAACCCACAACTTCATCTTTATCATAACACAAAAAATATACAATATTTGGGTTGATAAGGTTGCTTGCAATCAAATCAATTGCATATGACTTTTTAATGTATTCTATAATATCTTCTTCTGTATTATATGGCCTAAAGGTTTCGTAAAATGTATCACCGCCAATTTTAGCAAGCACGTTGGCATGTATCGTAGTAGCTGTAATGATATTAAATTCTTTAATCATGTTATTATCTGTTATATAAACAACTAATTTTATCAATTATAGGTTAGCAAAGTAAATTTTGTTAAAAGAATACGCAAAGCTATAATTTTGTCAAAACAAATTCGGTAAAATAACCAGGCTATACTGCAATATCATTAACCCATATTTGAATTGCCTTTTAAGAACCATTATAAACTTACCTACAAATAAATATACTTCAATTATTTAATTAATCTTTTAATATCTTCGACTAAGATATTTTAACCAATTAATACCGAAAGTAGAT
>JAGPCI010000145.1 GCA_018058165.1 Bacteroidia bacterium | reverse complement strand
CATGAATATAAAAGCGCAACATATGTTGACCAAAGACATAGTGATTATGATTGGTGGTATGACCACTGTACTGGTTATACAAACCCGACTACGAAAACAGGACATATTGGATATATTGCGTGCGGTGTTGGTAAATATAGGTGTGCAGAAAGGACTAACCTTTCAAATCTTCCATTGACATATGACGAACAGGATCCTGCATATGGTATATATGCAGATGGGTGCACTTATGCAGTGGCTCCTTTGCAATTTGCTAATCCTTGTGCTTATGATTATGGGAATTTTGAAAATGCACAATCAGGAGCCTTGGGTTTAGCTTTTAACCAAATTGGAAAAATAAATCCAGATGGTACCACTGGATTTTTGATAACAATGAATTATGATGGAGAATACTTAAGAGTAAAACAATTGCAAGATGGTACATTTTTGACAGTGGGAAGTACAACTGCAACAAGAAAAAGAATTGATGCGCCTCAAAATGGTAAGCCGTTATACTATAATCCAACAGTTGCACAACCAAACAATTATTTTAAAAGAAATGAAATTTTCGGTGTAGGTAATATAAATCCGCCAATTCCTAATAGACATTGGGATGCAATGAAATTTGATGGTAATGGCACTTGTTTATTTGATAATTTGTATGGATTAACGGATTTTAATAATACGGCTACTACTAATTATCCTATTGGTGGTGTTAATCATATACTTGATGGTAAACAACTGGCATATTATTCAGTTGGTAATGCGTATGATTTTGTGCAAGAACCAAATAGTGATATTTGTATGGTTGGATTATATACAGATCCTCAAAACGGTGCGGGTAGAGGAGCAATGATTAAAATTAATAGTGCTGGTAAAGTATTGGCTAGTTGTTTCATTGATGATGGTACTAATGTTTACGGTGCAGTAGCAAGAGCAGTTGAATTTGCAACTATTGGTGGTATTGATTATTATATTGTAGCGGTTACGCAAGGTACTGCTATCAATACTATTGTAAATATTTATGCCATGCCTACGAGTTTAGTGGGTTCACCTGTTCTTCTTCATACATTTACACCAACAAGTACAACTAAAGTAACATCCACAGTTTGGAGTTTATCAGTTAAAAATAATCAGCTTTATTTTCCGTTAATTACAAATTGTAGTAATGTATGGTACTCTGGAGATAATAGCGGAGATTTAAATATTGTAAAATTAAATTTAAATGATTTTAATCCTAGCACTAATCTTTTGTCGAATACAACATATACTACAGTTCATGCGTTTGATTTAAAAGCAAGAATGATTGATCTATCGGACGGTAATTTCGCAGTAGTCGGTGCTGTTCAAAATACTCCCTGGTCTTCATTAGGTTGTTCAACGCCTCCAGGTTATATAATGAATAATGCTGGGCAAGGATGCACTGGCGGTAATTATAGCGAACAGACCACTGGTTATTGGAATACAGACACGTATGTTGCAAAATCAAATGCCAATGGAATAAAAATATGGGATAAAACTTTTGATTCAAATACACCTTTTACATGCACAGATTACCCGACATCATTTACAAGTGGAGGCGGTGATCCAAAACGACAAGAATGTATGTATGGGGTGAGCGAAGCTCCAGACGGAGGAATTGTTGTAAGTGGAAATGCAAGCCCTAATGTTGATGATAACTACATGGCTAAATTATATTCAGATTGTAATACACAACAACCTTATGATATAACAGGAATATTAAATATTAATTCTACTGTAACTTGGAATACATCTCATAAAGTAAATGGTATTATTCGCGTAAATCAGGGAGGTGTATTAAATATTACAGGGATTACAACGTTAATTGAGTTTGCTGATAGCAAACAAACGGGTACTCCTGCGCGAATTGAAGTTTATGGTAATGGGAGAGTTAATATAAATGGAGCTACATTAACTTCTGTCAATTGTCCAAATAGTATGTGGGAAGGTATTCAAATATATGGCAATGGTAATGGTAATCCTCAAACAATAACTTTGCAACCTAGTATAACTTTATCAAATGCAACTTTAAAAAATGCTCGTTTAGGTATAGCTAATGGGATGGATATAGCTCCAGCTGGACCTGCCCCATATTCTAGTGGAGGTTGGGTTACTGCAAATAATAGTACTTTTTTAAATAATTACATTGATGTTGATTTTTTGCCTTATGCAGCGCCTTTAGTAGCAGGTAACGAACCAAATAACAAATCAATTTTCACTAATTGTACATTTAAGGCAGATAATTATTTAAATGATCCTAGTTATATACAACAAGTACCTGGCACACCAAATCGCTCAAGATTAGTAAGTGCTTTTCATGTTAGGTTAGACGGAGTTAAAGGAGTGAGATTTATTGGTAATACTTTTAAAAATGATTTAAGTGCAGTTGGAGGAACTAGCTATGTAACAAATTTTAGAGGCACAGGAATATATAGCAGTAACTCAACATTTGATGTTTATTCAACTTGTTTATTACAAGACCAGTATGGTAATTGCACTGGGTATGGACCTACAAATACATTTGAAAATTTACTTTATGGTGTATTGGCTGGATCTACTTCACCACTTAAAAAATTTAGTATTACAAAAGCAACTTTTAAAAATTGTAATAGTAGTATTTATCAAAGTGGTGTAAATTATAGCACGGTTAACAAAAATAATTTTATTGTTGATGCTATAATACCATCAGTTGCTGGAAATTTTAATTGTTCTGCAAATCCTCAAGCTTGTATGACTCATTTTTATTATGCAAATAATAGTTCTGGTTTTAGTCATCAAGAAAATAATTATACAGTAACAGGTACACAACAAGTAATGGGTACTGTTTTTAATGGCTCGGGAACTGCGGCTAACGAAAGCTATAAAAATAAATACACTAATTGTTATATAGGGCACCAAAGCCAATTAACAAACGGAGCTAATACTGGCTTAATGAATGGGTTACAAATTAAGTGTAATGAAAATTTATCTACAAAGCAATATGATGTGAGACAAACCAGTGGTGTGTTAGGACAGCAGGGAACTTGCTTGTCAGGTGATCCAAAATCACCGTCTAATAATACTTTTAGTCATTTTCAAGCTAATCCTCCAAGTGATATAAACGGAACGAATGGAAGTGGATTCTCTTATAAATTTAACAATAGTCCACCTACAGGACAGCAGGTTCCGTTTTATGTTACTGGAAATATAAATGTTTCAAGCCCATGTTTAGGTTTAGCGCCGTTTAGTTATAATGCAACTACTTGCCCTTCGAAATTAACAAATACATCTGGCAGTGGAGAATTACCTGGAAGTGCAATTGCAAAACTTCAAACCGATGCTTTAAATAATAAACAAGTTGCTACTCAATTAAATCAAGTATTAATAAATGGAGCATCACAAAACCTAATTAATGCAATAGCCTCAAGTACTAATGATGGTAATTTAAAAAACTTATTATCACAATACAGTCCATACTTAAGTGATGAGGTTTTAATTGACTATCTTAAAAAAGCACAAACACCGCCAAACGGGCATATCAAACAAATTGTGGTAGAAAACAGTCCTGTAACTGCTAAAGTGATGGAAGTTATAGATGCAATGAGTTTATCGAATGGCATACGTAATCAAATTAATAACGCGCAAATAGGTACTAGTGCGAGAGCACAACGTGAACAGGAAATTGCTTATTATAATTTTCAAAAAGACTTGAATGTAAATGAAATAGTACGCTATTATTTAGATGATACAACAACTGCAAATACTTATGCTAATATAATAAAATGGTTAGAATGGAATAACACCAAACCAAGCAAAATTGACTTAGTTTTTGCTAAAACAGAGACAGCAGATTATAACCGTGCACAGTTTCTGATTGATAGCTTAAGTGCAGATACCGGAAACATAAAATTCATTCCTTTTTTACAGGTTAATAAAGACATGTCAATGCAAGGCAAAACATGGGATTCATTGCAAACGGACGCTAGTGCAACTTCAATAATTGAAACTATTGCGAACGACAGTTTACATCCTCACATGGGGCATGCAAGAGCAGCCCTAGCCCATGCTTTTAAAAATAAAAAACATTATGAATTTATTGAAGGTTCCTCAAATAATGCTGCTAGCCGTGTAAGTAATAATTCATTTAACGAATCACAGAAAAATTCGATAGAAGGAATTAATTTAATTGCTTATCCAAATCCATTTAAAGATGAATTAAATATTAATTATTCTATTTTAGATTTTGAAGGAGTTGCACAATTACAACTAATCGAACTAGCAACAGGACGTTTGATAGATGATATAGAGCTAACGCAATCGTTTGGAACCAAACAGTTTAATACACAAAATTTAGCTAACGGGTTATATGTTTTAAGTTTAAAACAAAATAATAAGCCAACAGTAAATTTTAAAGTCATTAATATTAAATAACATGAAAAGGGTAATATTTATTACTCTTTTTTGTTTTTTAATGACACTAAAAGGGAAGGCTCAACCATATTTTAATAAACGATTTGATATTGCAAATAAAAGTAATGCAACTATTAGTTTTAAATTTTATAATGATACTTTTTACATAGCTACGCAAATTGCAGAAACACCTATACCAAGTTTGAGCTATAAAAGTAGTTTACTTAAAATAGATTTATTAGGAAATGTTTTAAATCAAAAGCGTTTTAAAAATGCTAATCAATATTATACATCGAGTTTAGACATTATTAAGTTTAAAAATTCATATTATCAATGCGGCAATACTGGTGCAGGTAATCAAATTGTCACTAGTCTTTTAAAATTTGGAGAAAATGGTGATACTATTAAAACTAATGTATTTGGCGACACATCATATTATTTTATCACTACTAAATTAGTACATTTTACAAAAACTAATAATCAATTGTTAATGTTTGGTGTTACTGATAGTACTTGTGGGGCAAATCATCCTGGATTATATAGACCAATAATAAGAGTTATTGATACAAATGGAGTTTTAATACAATCGAAAACATATTTAAGTGGATGTCAATACAGGAATATAACTGGAGTAAATACATCTGAAGATAAAGGTTTTTTGATTGGTTTTAGTACAACAGCAGGTACCTGGGGATTTGAATCACGGTTAATGAAACTGGATAGCAACCTTAATTTTGTATGGGATAAAAAAATAGCAGAAACCAGTAGTGGTTATATGGGTATTGTTAATAACAATGGCCAAAACTTTCATGTAGCAACTACTATTGTTGACAGCGTATGGAATTTTACTTATAAATGGGAGCGGCCATCTTTAACAAAACTAGATTTAAATGGCAATATAATTTGGCAAAAATATTATGGTGTTAAGCAGCAGGATATTGGGGTAACGGGGTTAAAAAAATGTTACAATGGTGATTTTATAATGAGCGGTTCTAGAAGATTAAGTGGTAACGAATTAAAAGGATTTATCATCAGAATAGATAGTTTAGGTAATTTAAAATGGTGGAAGGATTATCGCCCAAATACAACACCTTTAGATACAATCGCAGATAACTATTTATATGATATTATTGAATTACCCAATAAAGATATAGCTGCGGTCGGATGGGCAGGAGGCACAAGTTTAAATCCTTTGCAACAGACTTGGCTTTTAAAAGTAGATAGCAATGGTTGCATTGGAGCAGGTAATTGTCCTCCAAATTTAATAACTGGCGTAAAAGAAAATATTTCAAATAGCTTAGGATTAACTGCCTATCCAAACCCCTTTAAGGATGAATTAAATATTAATTATACTATTTTAGATTTCGAAGGCGCAGCACAATTACAATTAATTGAACTAGCCACAGGACGTTTGATAGATAATATAGAGGTAACACAATCGTTTGGCACAAAACAGTTTAATACACAAAATTTAGCTAATGGATTGTACGTGTTAAGTTTAAAACAAAATAATAAGCCAAGTGTGAATTTAAAAGTTATAAATATTAAATAAACCGAACGCAGTGGCGCGCTTTTTGGTGCGTCAAGCACACGCGCAAACAAAGTGCTGAAAGCACGCCTTATTTTGTGGGTGGGGATAATTTAGCTTATTTGGTTTTTGCCTGCCTTTTCGCAAAAACAAATGTGCTAAATTAGGGATAGCCAGAACGGGTTTTTGAAACCCGCAAAAAGCGGAGGAAAATAAAAAACTAAAAACCGTTTCAAGTTCCCTAAACTGTTTCTATGAAACCCTGTTCTGTGTCCTAAATTGTTCTGAAAAAAAGCATTGTTGTCAACCGAATAATTTTCCACGGAGATTTCTGGGTGCATTACTGGTAACGTTTTGCAGCTAGAACTTGTGCGGTTTTGGAACACTCGTCTACCGAAACGTTTAAATAAAGATACTATGTTTCTAGGCATTTGC
>JAGPCI010000144.1 GCA_018058165.1 Bacteroidia bacterium | reverse complement strand
ATTCGAAGTTAAATTAGTGGTATACACTTCAAAGAAAAATCGTGTGCATAATTTGCACATATTGTGCTATGTGTGCACATATTAGTAGATGTTTGTTTTTGTAAAACCATAACATATGAAAGAAGAAGCTTATCATAACAACATTTGTTTACTTATAAAATTAATTAGAAACTACCGTGGGTTAAAACAAGATTATGTATCCTACAAATCAGGTTTTTCAGATAGAAGCATTTACTCAAAATTAGAATCAGGGAAATTAAAAAACCTTTCGTTATATAAATATAATGAAATTTGTACTACAATAGCATGTGATGCAAATAAACTGATGTTAATTGCTTCGGTTAAAGAGTTTAGGTATCAAATAAATTCGTGGAGCGAGTTTATTGATTCTGTAAACAAATGTGATGAAGAAGAAAAGCAAAAAATATTAACACTAATTAAAGAGCTATTTCCTAATAATAATTAATTAAAATAACAGTTCATCACAACCTAAACCAATTAAAAGAGTATTTATAATAAGTACTTTGTATTTTGTTAATTTCTCTTTTTATTAGATTATCCAATTATTAAAAGCGGCATAGTACCCAACATCCACAACTTTTTCCCCTACAAACGATTTCTCCATAGATAATATTTACATTTGGTATATTTTGCAAGCAAATTTTAAAGTGTGTTAAACCTATTTCGACAAAATACCTTAGTAGCAGGCATTGCATTGTTTATCTTAACAATGTTGTTGCGATTGCCTGTTTATTTGGCGGCTCCGCAATATGAGTTTATTCAAAACGCACCATTTGCGCGATTAACTTTTGGCTTCCTCGCATCATTGCCCAATGCGTATTTTATCAGTTTAATTATAAGCACGGTATTGGTTTTTTTACAAGCCATTTTTATAAATTACATTGTTACTTCTCAAGGCATTTTATACAAAGACTCGTTTATGCCTGCGCTGTTTTTTATATTATTTAACAGCCTTTTTGCTCAGCAAATGGAACTTACACCGCAGCTAATTTCAAACACCTTTTTGTTGTTTTTGTTTCAGCGTTTGTGTTATTTATACGAGTCTCAAAACCCTTTATTGGTGGTGCTTGATGCCGGTTTATACTTAGGTGTTGGCATTTTATTTAATTACGACTTGTTGCTGTTTTTGCCGTTTATTTTAATAAGTGTAGTTGTATTTACTTCATTTAACTTACGATTTTTGGTAATATCTATTCTTGGAATTTGTATTCCGTTATACTTTACGGGT
Source organism: Bacteroidia bacterium (assembly GCA_018058165.1). Taxonomy (GTDB): domain Bacteria; phylum Bacteroidota; class Bacteroidia; order UKL13-3; family UKL13-3; genus UBA6183. The sequence continues at coordinate 5,190 of JAGPCI010000144.1, read as the reverse complement.
ATTTACTTTTATGTGTCGGATAGGTTTGATGAATTATTGCTTTATGTAGTGCAAAGTTTTGAGCAAAAGCAGTTAAAAACCATTGAAACAAATTGGGTGCGTTTGTTGCCTTGGTTTATTGTTTTACCCATTGCCGTTAATGCCATTTTTGGGTTTCAACAAAATTTTTTCCGCAACAAAGTAAAAACGCGAAGAATTATTCAGAGTATTTATTTGATGTTGTTTTTTGGGGTGGCCGGTTTGTTTTTCGAAAACATAAATTACATATATGCCATTGCCTATTTAAGTGTGCCGCTAAGCATTGTTGTGGCTTACTTTTTTATAAGCGACAAACGATTTATCTTAAAAGAAGTGATGTTTTTTGCCCTTTTGGGGTTAGCTGTTTATTATCAAGTAATGGCGTATTAATGCCTTCTATATTTTAAAATTAACCGCGAAGCCCGCACAAAAACTCGTTGCGTGCTTCTATATTCTCTGCGCCATCCGCGCTTCTGCGTTCAATTTTAGTAGGTTATACCGAAAGCACATTCAATATAGTCCAATTTCAGCTCGGGCTTCATTGCACTATTTTCGGTAGCATCGGCATTACTTATCTTTATTAGAATTAAGCACCTGCCAACTGTGGTCGCCCAAAAGCCTAACTGTTGCTACGTGTTTTAGTTTTTTGCTTCGTCCCCACTCATTAGGTGCAATTAACGATATAGTAAAAAAATCTTCTTTTTCGTATAAGTGATAAACTTGGTTAACCACAGGCGTAAAGCGCATTTCTGATTGATAAATTTGTTCAGAAATTTTTAAGCGATCCTCTATCTCTCGCACTTGCTGCATAATTAAATCTGCTTGTTTGCGTAACATATCCATTTCTTGTTGCGCGTAATGATGCATGGCCTCTACTGCATTTGCCCTTATTTTACCCTTGTCTTCTGCTTTTATAGGAACCGAACCCACACTAAGTGGTATTGGAGATAATGATGCTGGGCCGCTATAACTTTCAAATTCTTTTTCTTCGGTGGTGTTCAACATACCATGTTAACACAAATTAGCCAAAAACGTTTTACAATTGGCAAACAATTATGTGGTTTAAATGGTTAATTTTGTAACCGCTATGAATGTAACCGTAGAAATAGACAACAATTCTGGCTTTTGTTTTGGTGTAGTTTACGCCATCCACATGGCCGAAGAAATATTAGATGAAACAGGCAATTTATTTTGTCTTGGTGATATTGTTCACAATGATGAAGAAGTAGAACGACTGCAAAAAAAGGGACTTAAAATCATCAATAAAGAAACCTTTAGAACACTAAAAAACGAGCGTGTATTGATTAGGGCGCATGGCGAACCTCCTGAAACCTATAAATTAGCTTTAGATAATAATATTGAGTTGATTGATGCAAGCTGTCCTGTAGTATTAAAGCTTCAAAACCGTGTTCGCGAAGCATCAAATGATGAAGCCCCTGTTATTATTTATGGAAAACATGGCCATGCAGAAGTGGATGGACTTAAAGGTCAAACCAACGGAAAGGCTATTGTTATTGAAAAATTTGAAGAGCTAGACAATCACCAACTACCCCAAAAAGTTCAACTTTATAGCCAAACAACCAAAAGCACCAAAAACCTTTATGCCCTAAAAGGGTTATTAGAGAGTAAGGGTATTGAAGTAGACTTTAACGATACGCTTTGTAGGCAAGTAAGTAACCGCGATGGTGGCTTGCGTTTGTTTGCTAAACGCTTTGATAAAGTTGTTTTTGTGGCAGGTAAAAAATCATCAAATGGCAAGGTTTTGCATGATGTGTGTAAGGACGAAAATCCAAACACGTATTTTATTAGCAGCAAAGATGAGTTAGATAAAAGTTGGTTTAACGAGTTTGATACCATCGGTATTTGTGGAGCCACATCAACCCCACAATGGCAAATGGAAGATGTAAAACAAGCAATTTTAGAATTATGAACATGAGAAAAAAAATATTAATACTGTCGTCAATTACCGCTTTAGGCATGTTAGCTTACAGCTTTATTTTTGGCAGCAAACAAGTAACATTTGCACCAATGGGTAAATCATTTTACGATTTAAGCATCAACTCACTTGATGGTAAACCAATAAAATTTGCCGACTTTAAGGGCAAGAAAATTTTGTGTGTTAACACCGCATCAGAGTGTGGTTATACCAAACAATACGAAGGCCTACAAAAACTAAGCGAGCTGTATAAAGGTAAGCTGGTAATTATCGGTTTTCCGTGTAACCAATTTGGCGGACAAGAGCCAGGCGGTAGCGAAGAGATAGGTGCATTTTGCAAGAAAAACTTTGGTGTTACTTTTCCATTAACCGAAAAAATTGATGTAAAAGGAGATAAACAACACCCGGTTTACCAATGGCTTTGTCAAAAAAGCAATAACAACGTTGGCGATTACCAAGTAAAATGGAACTTTAATAAGTTTTTGATTGATGAGCAAGGAAACTTACAAGCGTATTTCCCATCATCTGTAAAGCCCGAAAGCGAAGAATTAGCTACGGCAATTGCCAAATAGTTTTATAAAAAATTACATTTAAAAGCCGTCTCAAAAGGACGGCTTTTTTGTTTTTATATGGTGTTTTCGGGAAAAGAAATTTATAAGACAAAAAGCCTAAATTGGTTAAGGGTCAAATTCAGAGCCGACCCACAACCCCTTCCTTTAAGCTGTTGGTTAATTAATGAATAAATATATTCATGATGAAACAAGAATGGAAGGCTGTTCCTCAATGGTGAAAATCCTTTGCCTGACCCGATTACCTGTAATACCTTTTATTGCTACTCATAAAATGTTTCACTTCTGTTTTCGGTATATACTAAAAATATATACCTTTGTGGTATGAAAATTTTATCTTTAAAACTAGATGACGATATCTTCAATGAGGCAGAAGAAATTACAAGCAAGTTGCACTTGGCGAGAAATCGATACATTAATGAGGCAGTAAGTATTTATAATCGAGTGAATAAAAGACGCCTATTAAAGAAGCAACTAGCAAAAGAATCTGCATTGACAAGTAACGACTCTATGGACATTCTTCATGAATTTGAAAAACTCTTAGATGAAAATTAATCAATTTGACATTTGGCTCGCAGACCTAAATCCAAGTCGAGGAACGGAACCAGGGAAGACACGCCCTGTGGTAGTTATACAGACAGACCTATTAAACGACATGCACCTTTCAACTATTGTTTGCCCAATTACGACCAACGTGCAAAAAGATATTGAAATCTTAAGAGTTCATTTGAAAAAAAATCAACTTGACAAATTAAGTGATATTTTGGTCGATCAAATTCGTGCCATAGACAACAAAAGACTTATTAACAAGCTTGGTGAATTAACCAAAGACCAGCAAAACAAGTTAAAAGAAAACATCAGAATCGTCTTAGACATTTAATCCTGTGTTGACAGAAGCTTCGGGAGCCTGCTGCAACAAGGATTTGGATTATAAAAATTGTGTTATTGGGATTTAAAAATATTACTACCTTTTGATATGGTATTTTGAGACCTTTGGTTGTTTAACAACGCTATCAGAAATTATCAGTTCAGTAGCTAAATGAAGAATAGTATCTGCTAGATAGTAATAAACAAGCCCTCGTTTTTTGCAAATAATTATTCCAACTATTTTTTAAGCCTTCGCTTTATCGCATTAAATAACATACTTTTGATTTGCAAAACTTAGTTTTTTAGACGGACTGACGTTATACCCTATTCTAAAACAATAGAAACTAAAAAAACAGACCGAAAAAGTTTGTAAATTTGTAATTGAATTCGAGACCGAAAAACATGTTTAATACAATAGAAATTGACAGAATCAATCTGACAATTATGGGTGTGAAATTTTCAGACTTGCAATTGTTAGAAAGCACAGCAAGTGCTTTAGGAAGCAATATGTTTGAAGGCTTTAAACCAACACCAAAAGGAATTGAAATTATACGTGACTATGTAACTGGCAAAATTTCGTTGAGTGAACTTGTTAGCTTTGCTAAACAAAAAGCGTATGTCTAACAATTACAAATACATAGACCCCAACTACACCTACACCGACCCTAATTCAGGACTATTAAGAAACCTGCATGGCATTTCAGATCCAGAAGTGTTACTCTTTGTTGAGAGCGTTGCTGTAACAAAACGACTTCAAGGGCTTTATGAAAACCCAATAAAAATTAAAGGAGTTGAAAGTCTTTTTGAAATTCACAAATCACTTTTTCAAGATATATACTCTTGGGCGGGTAAAAAACGGATAGTGGAGATAAGCAAAGACGGAAAACAGTTCTTTCCTATAACAAATTTTGACAATGCTTTTAAATACATTGATTCTCTAATAACTGATTACAAAGCAATCTCAAAGGATAACAAAGCACTGTTAGCTAGAATGTTAGCAGAAATATTAGACAACGTAAATTATCTACATCCTTTTAGAGAAGGAAATGGAAGGGCACAAAGAGAATTTCTAAGATTGTTGGCATTAGAGAAAGGACTAACATTGAATCTGAACCCGCCAGACATTAAAAGTGTTTACGAGAGTTATATGAAAGGGACGGTTGAGAGCGATTTAACAACATTGATGGTACTGATTTTTGAACTGATACAAACCACAGGTGAGAAGAAAAACTGTCCCTAACACAAGGATTAAACGCAGCTTTTTTCAAAAGATGACAGAAGCTTCGGGAGCATACTACAATAAGGATTTGAATAATAAAATTGTGTTATGGGGATTTAAAAATATTACTACCTTTTGATATGGTATTTTAATGCTATTATTTGTTAAAACCACACCTACAAAAAATTGGCGGCTCATTGGGTTAAATAAATATTAGTATCTGCTAGAGAGTAATAAATAAGCCCTCGTTTTTGCAAATAATTATTCCAACTATTTTTTAAGCCTTCGCTTTATCGCATTAAATAACATACTTTTGATTTGCAAATCGTAGTTTTTAGACTGAATGACGTTATGGGCAACTTTTTAACGACACCATTATGAAAAAAGTAAAATTAATTATTACCATTTTAATAGTAACATCATCATTAACTTATGGGCAAATTGTTCCTTCGTCATGTTCAGCTCCTGACAGTATTATAACAAAATATAAAACTGATGCATATCGAATGACGCTTAGAAGATTGTTACGAAATAATTCAACTTTTAACGACACAATTTCAATCCCTAAGAACATTACAGAC
>JAGPCI010000143.1 GCA_018058165.1 Bacteroidia bacterium | reverse complement strand
AATTGGTTGAGTATTTTGAAATATTTAACATGCATTTTATGGTAGATTATGCCGTAGGGTTGGCCATGTTTATTTGTATTTTTGAGATTATGGTGGGTGTAGCGTTGTTATTTGGTTCGTATGTAAGGCTAAACATGTGGCTGTTATTATTAATGATTGTATTTTTTACCCTGCTTACAGGCTACAGTGCTATTACAGGTAAAGTTACAGATTGCGGTTGTTTTGGTGATGCAATAAAATTAACACCGCTTCAATCATTTTTAAAGGATGTGGTGCTGTTGGTGTTTATTGTTGTTTTATTTGTTGGGCAAAATTATATAAAACCATTAATTGCCAATAAAACCATTTTATCAATAGCAATGGGCATATCGTTATTGGTTACTACATTTTTTACTTTTAATACTTACATGTTTTTACCTAAAATAGATTTTTTACCTTATAAAGTTGGCAATGATATTGGTGAATTAATGACCTTGCCACCAGATGCAAAACGCGACTCGGTAGCTATGGTTTTTATTTACGAAAAAGATGGTAAAAATATAGAGCTTGGTGTAAATGATATTGGTGTGGTGGATGATACTTATACCTTTGTTGATAGAATTGATAAAGTAATTGTTAAAGGTGATAAACCTCCAATTTATGATTTTAAATTATTTGACATTAACGGGCAAGATTATACCGATAGTTTATTGCTTCAAAAAGGGTTTAGGATGATTTTGGTACAAACCAATATTAAAAAATCTCGTAAAGGAGTTGAAACCCAATTGGCACAATTAGCTAACGATTGTAACGCAGCCGGCATTCCTTTTTGGGCATTAACCAATACTGCATTGGCCGATGTTGAGCCATACCGCCACGAGCATCAATTTGCTTTCCAGTATTACAACATGGATGCAGTGCCATTAAAATCGATGGTACGTAGCACACCCGGTTTAATTTTAATGAAAGATAATGTAGTTATAAAAAAATGGAGTGCTTATGGTATTCCAACTTTCGAAAAAGTTAAACTTTACATGGAAGGTAAAGTTGGCCCAAGAGGCATAAGAAAATAAAATTTAACTTTGGCTGTTTTAAAAATATTTAAACAGCCATTTTTATATATGCATATTTATTTAGTAGGATTTATGGCAGTGGGTAAAACCACCTTTGGTAAAAAGCTCGCAAGGGCTTTGGCTTTGCCATTTATTGATACAGATAAATTAATTGAAACACACACCAATAAATCGATAGAACAATTATTTGCCGAGTTAGGTGAAGATAAATTTAGAGAACTGGAAACAGAAGTATTGCATAATATACCTATTAATAAAATACATGTTGTAGCAACAGGAGGTGGATTACCATGTTATAATAATAATATGGAGTACTTAAATAAAAGTGGTTTTACCGTATATTTATGTGCCGAAACAGCCTTTATATATAGCAGATTAATGCAAGCAAAAATACCTAGACCGTTAGTTAAAGGCTTAAAAGGGGAACAATTACTACAATTTATTACCCATAAGTTAACAGCTAGGCAGCCATTTTATAACCAAAGCAAGCAAATTATTAAATTACCCGAAAAAGACCCCGAAACACTAGTAAATACAGTGGTTTTGGCTTATCGTGATTGGTTGTCTCAAGCCTAAAAATGGCCAAAAACCTTGATGTTGTTGAAAACCTGTGAAAATCTATTTTGAAAAAAACATGAAAAAACCTTTGTAGGTGCTTGTTTTATTCAGCATTGTTGTTAAGTTTGTTATGGTAAAACAATCAACAATTTAATTATTATCAACTATGAACAAGTCTGATTTAATCGACAAAATCGCAGGTGATGCGAAATTGACAAAAGTTCAAGCTGCAGCAGCTTTAGATTCATTTATGGCGGCTACACAAGGCGCTTTAAAAAAAGGTGACAAACTTATTTTGGTAGGTTTTGGAACATTTTCAGTAACTAAGCGTGCAGCTCGTAAAGGCCGTAACCCGCAAACAGGTAAAGAAATTAGCATCCCTGCAAAAAAGGTTGTTAAATTTAAAGCTGGTGCAAACTTACAAGCCAAAATCAAGTAATCTTACTTGGTTAAAAAAACTAAAAAACCCATTGTTAAGATGGGTTTTTTTTATGCCTTTTTTTTGAGGGAGAATAGGAAAATAAGAAAGACCACAAGTTTACGGATTCAATAAAGTTTAATTTTTGGAGTCTTATTTTTCCATAAGGTAACCTTATAATTTAACTCAAATAAACATTTACTTTTCCTTTTACAATGCTTACTTCAATATGTTCTTGTAATGTTGTGCTTAATGCAGTACCAATATAATTAGCTTTTATCGGAAACGAGATATGGTTTCTATCAACCAAAACTAAGGTTTGTATTTTGCGAGCCTTTGCACTTACCAATGGCATTAAAGAATATAACATGGTTTTGCCAGTGTTTAAAACATCATCAACCACAACCACAACCTTATTGCTTACATCAATTTTGGTGTTACTTAAAACTACTTGCTGTTGCGCTAGGTTTTCTTTATCTAAGTTAATATTGGTGGTTAAAATTTTAATTTTACAAATTTCGGCCAACTCAGTACATAATAATTCGGCAACCAAATTGCCTTGCCCACTTATACCAGCAATTATTATTTCTTTCTCGTTAAAATTATTTTCGTAAACTTGGTAGGCTAATCTTTTTAAAATTTGTTTAACCTGTTTATCTGTTAAAATTTGTATTTTTCCGCTCATAATACTACAATTGTAGTGATTTTTTGCCAAAAACGAATTGTTATTAATGGCCTAAATCTTTAAACATTTTTTGGTGGGGTAATAAATATTTGTCTAAATATTTTGGCACTTGTTAAATTTTCATATATTTGCACCCTTAAAAAGTAAACAAAAGCAGAGATGAAAGCAGATATTCACCCAAAAAACTATAGAATGGTAGTGTTCAAAGACATGTCGAACGACTATGCATTTATTACACGCTCAACAGTTGATACAAAAGAAACCGTTAAATGGGAAGATGGCAACGAGTATCCTTTGTTTAAGCTTGAGATTTCACACAAATCTCATCCATTTTTTACCGGTACCAACATGTTAATTGATACTGCCGGACGTATTGATAAGTTTAACAAACGTTACGCTAAAAAGAAATAATTTTTTCTTTTTTTAACAATATTCTAAAAAGCCTTCCAATTTGGAGGGCTTTTTCTATATACTCGCAGTATGAATGTGATTTTATTTGATGGCAAAAATCGCAATAATTTATTGCCATTTACTTTTACCCGCCCTGTTTCCGAAATTCGTGTTGGAATTTTAACCATTACCCAAAAATGGGCTAAATACACCAATGTGCAACCTTCGTTTAAAACGCAAAATTATTTAAGCGCCAAATTTGCTTTAACCATAGCCGATAGTAATTTAATGATTAATGGCAGTGTATGTCCTTCGGCAAAGCTTTGGCTCGAAATACAAGCACTAAAAACAGGCGATGCACTTTATATTGGCGATATCTTGGTAGCAACTGTTTTAAATAATAGTGAGGTGATTAATTTTAGCGAAGAAACTTTTGTGGCAGCTACTAAAACGCAATCAAACCAAACCAATACCTTAATTATAAACTTTACGTACGATATTTTTTCAAAAAACGGACAAGCCATTGAGGATGATTTTGAATTAATTACACACGGAAGAAAAAGTGAACCATTATCTTCAACAAACCAATCTGTTAACCCCGAACGTATTTTTATTGAGCCAGGAGCTAAAGTAGAATTTAGCATTTTAAATGCTTCAGCAGGTTCAATATATATTGGTGCCGATGCCGAAGTGATGGAAGGTTGTAAAATTCGTGGTCCGTTTGCGATGTGCGAACATAGCGGTTTAAAAATGGATGCTAAAATTTATGGTCCTACCACTGTGGGGCCACATTGTAAAGTAGGAGGCGAGGTTAACAACGTGGTGTTTTTTGCATACAGCAATAAAGGGCACGATGGATTTATGGGAAATGCCGTAGTAGGCGAGTGGGTAAATATTGGAGCTGATACCAATAACAGTAACCTTAAAAACACATACGATGAAGTAAAACTTTGGGATTATACTACAGAAAAATTTGCAAAAACTGGCTTAACTTTTTGTGGCGTAATGATGGCCGACCATGCCAAATGCGGCATTAATACCATGTTTAATACCGGCACTGTTGTAGGTGTAGGGGCAAATGTTTTTGGATCTGGTTTTCCGCGTAATTTTATACCAAGTTTTGCTTGGGGTGGGGCGCAAGGGTTTGATACATTTGTATTAAATAAGTTTTACAAAACAGCCGAAGCCATGTGTTCGCGCAGAAATATTGCCTTTACCGATGACGATAAAGCCATTATAGAACATGTATTTGCACAAACTGCTAAATATAGATTTTGGGAAAGGTAAGTGAGTAATCCACTATCTTACACTTTAAATTTGGCTACATTAATGCAGTAGCTGATAGGAGAAATATTTATGTTATTAAACGCCTTTCAAATTTTTGATAGGCGTTTTTTTGTTATTTGATTTTGTTAATTGGTACGGTACAACTTGTTTGTTTAAAATAAAGCACTAATTTTATTTTTACAAACCAAACCCGCTTATGAAAAAAGCATTTAACATTTTTACCATTGCAACCATTTTGTTGCTTACCATTACAAGTTGTAATACAGAGTGTGACACCCCAACTAAAGTGCCATTAAAAGAACTTGATAAGTATGTACCCTACACAGGTTACGATACATTACGTTTTTTACACAACAATACCGATACGCAAACATTTATTGGGCAAGGTATAAATTATTTCTGGGTGCGCGAGGGTAAAAGCGAACCTTCTTGCCCTGAAGACCACCAGAGTTTAGTAATACAATTTAGAAACCGACAAAATGGTAACATTATAAAAATGGAGTATGTGTATGATAATAGTTTATTACTATCTCAATTTGATTATAGTGTAAATTCGCATACATACTATAAATTTTATTACGATCGTTTCGAGTGGATTTATGGAGAAAAAATTTATGTGCCTAATAAACCATTTAATATTAATAATTATGATTATCCAACACTTACTTTTTTTACAGTTAATGGTGATACATCAGAAAATTATTTAGCATTTAGAAACGTATTTGGGGGTGACTTTGGAGGAATAGTGAAGTTAAAAGTATTAAACGACACATTAACCTTAATTCGTTAACGTCATCTCCTATGAAATTAATAATAAGATTAATAGGCATCTTGTTTATTAGCAATGTTTATGCTTCAACTAAACATACTTTTGCAACCAATGATTCTCTTGCGATTAATTATCAGTTAGATGAAGTGGACCAGCTTTTACTTTATAATTATGCTGAAACTCAATTACACTTATTGCCACTTCAAACCCAAGAATTAAGTAACCAACAACACATTACAATTCTTGGAAGATTTTTTAAATGGATTGGAGATTTTTTTACCCCAGTTTGGGGGCAGTACCGCGAGCCGTATCATAGAGAAAATGGACCTTATATGACTTTTCAGTATGATGAATATGTTGATTTGCAAAAGCCTATTCCCGCATTACACTTTTATTTACAAAATTGGTGTGATTAAAGTAAGCATTTTAGTAATATGCTTAACTTTATCTGGGTTTGGTGTAACCTTGCTTTTAAGTATGAACATTAAAACCTTTTGCCTATTTTCGCTCAGTTTTTAAACTTAAACCAAACAATATTATCATGAGAAAAAAAATTATAGCAGGCAACTGGAAAATGAATAAAACCTTTGATGAAGGGATGGCTTTAGTTACCGAAATTGCTGGTATGGTAAAAGACGAATACAGCGGAAGTGCACAAGTGGTTATTATTCCTCCTTTTATTCATATAAATGCAGTTAGCCGCATGGTGGCCAATAATGCCAATATACAATGTGGTGCACAAAATTGCAGCAACCACCAAAGTGGTGCATACACAGGCGAAGTAAGTGCAGCCATGATTAAAAGCTGTGGTGCAGATTATGTAATAATTGGACATAGCGAACGCAGACAATATTTTAACGAAACCAACGATTGGTTGGCAAGCAAGGTTGATGCGGTGTTAAATAATAACTTAACTGCTATTTATTGCTGTGGCGAAACCTTAGAAGAGCGCGAAGGAAACACACATTTTGATGTATTAAAAAAGCAAGTAAGCGAAGGTTTATTTCATTTAACAAACGAGCAATTTGCAAATGTGGTTATAGCTTACGAACCAATTTGGGCAATTGGCACTGGTAAAACAGCCAGTACTGCACAAGCACAAGAGGTACATGCATTTATTCGTAACCTAGTACGCGAGCAATATAATAGCCAAGTGGCTGATAACTTAACCATACAATATGGCGGAAGTGTAAAGGCCGATAACGCAACCGAATTATTTAGCTCACCAGATATTGATGGTGCATTAGTAGGCGGAGCAGCATTACAAAGCCGTAGTTTTGTAGATATTGTTAAAGCAATGAAATAAATA
>JAGPCI010000142.1 GCA_018058165.1 Bacteroidia bacterium | reverse complement strand
TATATAACAACATTCTAAAAGTGCAAGGCGCATTTTAGTATCAAAGCTTGCAGTGGGTAAATTCTCTTCAAATAATTTTCCGTTTACATAGGGGAACTCGGCCAATTGCTCATCAATGTTTTTATAACGTTTTTCATTTGGTGTATCTAAAACCTGAAAAAGTTCTTGCAATTTTGCGGCAAGGTCGCTACCATCTTCGGCTGTTCGTTGCTCAATATAAAATTGAAATTGTTGCTTGTTAAAAATAGTGGTGTCTTCGGCAAACAATAAAAACAAAATTCTAACCAAATATACTTCTAGTGGGTGGCCTGTATAGCCTATTTCTTCTAGTCTATCGTGCAATTTACCCATCAACTCGGCTGCTTTAATATTTGCAGGGTCTTGTTCTTTGTAAATCTTTTTTTGATAACCCAACAAGTAGTTAAATTGTTCAACATGTTTTACCAAGTTGTTTAGTTTAAAATCTACCGTTGTATTTTCTTCTAAATCGTAAAGCTTAAAGTTTTCAAAGTCGCAAACAAGAATATATTTGGGTAACTCGTGTTGCTTTAATCCATGCGTATAATCTTTGGCTTGTTGATAAGCTTTTTCAAGGTTTTTACCTCGGCTTTTCATTTCAATTAATATGGTTCCTTTCCAAAGCAAGTCAATGTAACCATCTTTATCATCAAGCTTTTTTACCCTATGTTCAAAAGTAGAAACACGTTTGCTACTAATGCCAAATACATTAAAAAACTCCACTAAAAATGGTTTAGCATCAGCCTCTTCGTTGGTTGTATTAGCCCACTCTTTCGAGAAACTTAATGCCCGTACTCTTATTTCATTATAGCTTAGTGCCATTGTGTTTTTATCAATTTGCTAATTTAAAACTAAAATTCATAAACTAATAAATGTGTTGAAACAAAGTGCAACAAAAAACGCCAACCTTACTAAAATAAGATTGGCGTTTTATAAAATATAGTTTTTTCGTTTTTAAGGTGATGTTACCAACTTCCTCCGCTTCCTCCGCCACCAAATCCACCGCCACCAAATCCACCAAAACCTCCACCGCCACCACCGCCAGAAAATCCACCACTGCCTAATGTTCCTCCCCACAATATTGGTCCACCAAAACCACCACGGCTACGGTTTCCTTTTCCACCACCACCACGGCTAAATAAAATAAGTACAATAATAATGATGATAAAAATTACCACTAATGGTGGTTTCTTTTCGCCAGATTTTTCAGGATTATCATTAACAAATTCGCCCGAAGCAGCTTGCATTATAGATGTTGTTGCTGCATCAATACCAGCATAATATTGGCCCTGCTTAAAAGCGGGGTTCATTTGTTGGGTTCGTATACGTGTGCTAATTGCATCCGTAATGGTGGCTTCCATGCCATATCCAGTATGTATTCTTGCTTTTCTATCGGCCAAAGCAACGTATAATAAAACACCGTTGTTTTTACCTTTTTGGCCAATACCCCAGTTTTCAGCTAAGCGTTGGCAATAATCAAATAAATCATCACCTTCTAAACTTTGCTCAATAACTACTACTATTTGGGTTGAAGTGCTATCTTGGTATGCACGAAGTTTATTTTCTAAACTACTTAATTCGCCACCGCTTAAAGTTTGTGTGTAATCATTAACCAATTGGTTAGGTTTTGTAGGAATATCTTTGGCAAAAACCGTAAGTGCGCTAAATGCAATTAAGGTTAATATGCATAGCCTTTTAAAAACAAATGCTGCATAAAAAGAAGTGAATTGTTTAAGTTTATGCATTACTACCTCCATTGTTACCAAACGATATTTCGTTACTAAGTTCATTTACATCATCACTTTGGTAAGCAAAATGGTGCTTTAATTTTTCGCCTGCTTGTTCAATTGCTAAGCATAAACCTTCGGCAAATTTTTGTTGCTTAAAATGCGATAACAATAAAGTGTTTTCTTCGTCCCAAAATTTTTGCGAAACTTTTTCGTGAATTCCTTTATCACCAAGTATGGCAAATTTTTTATCAGCATAAGCCAAATAAAATAATACCCCATTTTTAAGTTCGGTGGCATGCATACCCAGTTCTCCAAAAACATGCTTTGCTCTTTCGTATGCATCACCGGCACATTTGGCTTCAATATGTACCCTTATTTCGCCACTGGTATTTAATTCGGCTAGTCTAATTGCTTCAACAATTTGTTGTTGTTGAGCCTCAGTAAAAAAAGTGTTTGCCATTGTATTAATAAATAAAATATGCCACAAACACAGCATAAAAAATACTGCATTTGTGGCTTAAAATTAACTGGTAAAGTTATATTATTCAAAGTCAACCGTAGGAGCTTTGTCTGCACCTTTATCGGCTTCAAAATATCCTTTTTTATCAAACCCAAACATACCGCTGTATATTACCTGAGGAAACTTACGGATATAGGTGTTATACTCTTTAACAATGTCGTTAAATTTCTGACGCTCTACTGCAATGCGGTTTTCTGTTCCTTCTAATTGCGATTGTAACTCCAAAAAGTTTTGTGTTGCTTTAAGTTGTGGATACTGCTCGGCTACTACCATTAAACGACCTAATGCTTGGCTTAGCTCACCTTGCGATGATTGAAACTTTTGAATTTGATCTGGTGATAATTTACTTGCATCAACTTTTATTGATGAAGCACTAGCACGCGCATTAATTACATCTGTTAATGTTTTTTGCTCAAAATTGGCCACACCTTTAACAGTATTTACCAAGTTAGGAATTAAATCTGCACGTCTTTGGTACACGTTTTCTACTTGTGCCCATGCAGATGAGGTGGCTTCTTGTTTAGTTACCATGTTATTGTAACTGCCGCAACCATTAAAAATAAGTAGCATAAATAAACCTGCTACAGCTAATAAAATAATCGTACCTTTTTTCATGTTGATGTATTAATTGAGTTGTTGCAATATACAAATTGCTTTCCAAAGTTGGCTAAACTGACAAAATGCCTACATACTTTGCCTACTTATTTGGTGTTTTTACTGCTTGTACTTATACTTGCGTTTAAGCCAAGCGCATATAAGATGATTTTTAAACCAAACTGTTCGCATTATAAAGGACATATTCCTTGCAAACCCCATAAAGAATTTGGATACCATTGTGATACTTGCCCTGCATTTAAAGCAGTAACCAAGCGCATTTTAATTATTAAACTGGGTGCTATTGGCGATGTAATAAGAACTACTCCTTTAGTAGTTAGGTTTAAAAAAGAATATCCTGATTGTAAAATAACGTGGCTTACCTGGACACCTGACATTTTACCAACCTCGCAAATTGATGAAGTGCTAAAATGGGATTACAACAGTTTATTGTATGTGCAAAACAGCAGTTGGGATATCGCCATAAACCTTGATAAAGAAAAAGAAGCAGGAGCATTATTACATGTAGTTGATGCCAAAGAAAAGTATGGTTATGTGTTAAAGGATAATGAAATTCAGCCGATGAATGATTTAGCCGTACATAAATTTGCTACTGGTATGTTTGATGATGTGAGTAAGGCCAATACCAAAAGTTACTTACAAGAAATATTTGAAATTTGTGGCAGAACACATCAAGGAGAACCATACTTAATGGATACCCATGATGAAAAAGGTTACACTTGGAATTTACCAAAAGGCAAAAAAATTATTGGTATGAATACCGGCTGCGGTGGCCGATGGACAACACGTTTATGGAGTATTGATAAATGGGTTGAGTTGGTTGCATTATTAAAAATACAACATCCAGAGGCCGAAATATTATTATTAGGAGGTGAAGCCGAAGACATACGTAATAAAGAAATACAACAACGTAGCGGTGCATTATACTTGGGTTATTTTAGTTTGTTTCAATTTATAAACTTAGTAAACCACTGCGAAATGGTAATTACACAAGTTACCATGGGTATGCACATTACACTTGCATTAGGCAAAAAAATTGTTTTGATGAACAATATTTTTAACCCTTACGAATTTGATTTATTTGGCAAAGGCGAAATTGTTGGTCCTGATAAAACGTGTAAGTGTTTTTACCGTGGCGGTTGCCTTGATGGCACAAGCTGCATGGAAGAGTTACCTGCAACAAAAATTGCTGATGCTGTTAAGCGGTATTTGTAATTATTAAATCCCTATCAACCAAAACACAAGAATTTTATAAGTAATATTTGTAATTGCTTGTATTGTAATTTAATTATAAATTAACATAAATGTTAAATAGTGCATTAAGCTGCTATTTGGTATCAGTATCGCTATAGTTTTTAGTTGGTTAATATATTATTGGTTACTTTTTTAATCAGTTATCATTTTCAATTTGAATTTAATTTTTGTTTTATTTTACTGTTGGTTTTATAAATTGTTAGGTTATATCGGTTTTTTGATACAAATTTACCAAACAAAACAGATTGTGGATGACATTGTTCACACTTTGATACCAACACTCACTATGATAGTTTAATCAAACAGAAAAGAAACTGCAACTAGGTTTCTTTCTTTCTTCGAATCCCAATCCATAACTGCTATAATTTAAAGAGAATTCAATTGAATTTTTCTTGAATAATACACTTTTACTTAACACGTTTGTGGCTTAAATACTGCAACAAAATATTTGACTATTCAAAACAAATGAAACTTTATATCAAATTCATGGTGAGCCTTCGTTGTAAAATGGTGGTGATGGAAGAGTTAAAAAGGCTAGGGTTGAAATACGTGGCAGTTGATCTTGGTATGGCTGATGTTTTAGAGGAGATAACGGTAGCTCAACGCGAACAACTAAAAATAAATTTATTAAAATCAGGTTTGGAGTTAATGGACGATAAAAGGGCCATTTTAATTGAAAGAATAAGAAATGTAGTAACCGAAATGATTCATTATGCTGATGAATTGCCAAAAGAGAATTATTCTGACTATATCAGTGAAAAATTAAAGTACGATTACACCTATTTGGCAAATATTTTTTCGGAGGTAAAGGGCATTACCTTACAGCAATATATCATCATTCAAAAAATAGAAAAGGTTAAAGAACTTATTTTATATGATGAGCTTAATCTAACTGAAATATCATACAAAATGCATTACAGCAGTGTGGCCCATTTATCAAATCAGTTTAAAAAAATAACTGGCCTTACTCCATCATTTTATAAGCAACTAAAACAAAAACGAATAGGTAATTTAGAAGATACCTAAGTAGTTATGAGTTATTAAATGATTAGAAAGTTAGTCGTTAATGGTTTCTTCTCATCTGTGATTAATGTAACTTTTTAAACTAAATGTGTAACTAAGCAAACCTTTAATAAGCCTAAAATTGTATTATGATTCAAGTTATTAAAACTTGGTTGGCAAATACATGGAAAGAGATGATAATTTAGAAGTTGAAAAGTCGAAGGCAATTGATATTGCTAAGATGATTGAATACGTTCCAAACACGGTTCAATGTAAGTTAATTATCAAAAAGCATACAGGAAATGTTAGGGTAATGTCATTTGATAGCGGAGAAACACTAACAGAAAAAATATCGCCTTATGATACTTTAGTACAAATAATAGAGGGGCAAGCCGAAATTATTATAGACACTGATTCGCATCAATTAAAATTAGGCCAAGGGATTATTCTACCCGCACACATACCCAATATTATAAAAGCAAGTGGTCGAACTAAAATGATGTTTACTGTTATTAAAAGTGGCTACGATATTTGAGAGATGACAACAATAATAATATTTTTTTTGCTGTAGGAGCTACTGTACAAGCAAAAAATAATTTATCAGAAAAACTATGTATTAGAAGGTATTTTGATGGCATATATTACTGCAAGCTGTTAGTCTACCCAGCCCACAAAGATTTGGTATATTTAGAACCAGAGCTTATGGCTGCTTATTAATTGGTAGATGGTTTTTACCATAAGTTTTCAAAAATACAAATACTTAAATAGTTTGATTATGTGTGATTAATGTAACTAAATGTAATTGTTGTGTAACACTTAATGCCCCATAAGTTATCACCTTTGTGTATGATATTTATGCAGCATGATTCCTTCGTTTTTAAATATAATTTTTTGCAGCAAATTAAAATTTGTGTAAGGAAAGCTTGAGTTGGTTAAACACGCAAATTGAAGTTATACCAGCTTGCGATTTGCTTAAAGCAACTAACCCTTCAGATAATTTACTTGCAGAGCTTGAGTGGAAGATGGGGAAAAACGAAAACAATCTATTGCATATTAACAGCTATATAAACCTTTATGTATAAAATATGAAAAACCCAATACTAATTATAGTAGGCTTGTTGGCTTTTGTTTACGGTTGCAGTTCTCCTGAAATTAAAGTAGAAGATGCTAAACAAGATTTGGCAGAAGCTAAGGCAGCATTGCACCAAGAAAAAGTTGACTCTGTTAATGATTATTTAACTTTTAAAGCCAAGATGGATGCGCAGATTCAGGCTAACGATATAGCTATTGCGGCCTACAAATCTCACCTAAATACGAGTAACAAAACATTACAAAAATCTGATCAAAAAATTATTGATGAATTGGAACAACGTAATATTGATATGCGTAAAAAAA
>JAGPCI010000009.1 GCA_018058165.1 Bacteroidia bacterium | reverse complement strand
TAATGTAGCCGATAATTTATTAACCCGATAATTTTAATGGAATAAATGCTGTGGGTTTTAACTTAGTTTTGGTTTTAAAAACATTTCATCAATTAATTGGGCTAAGCTACTTTTAGAGCTTTAGTATATTTGCCAACATACAATTAACCTTTTAAAAAACTACTTTTGCCTTATGATGAATTTATATAACATACAATTCGAAATAGATGGAAAAGAAACCCATTTGTTAACGTTGTTGGATAGCCAGATTTTGGCAGAACTTAAAAATAGCAATGCTATAATGGGGTATTTAAAAAATAATAACCAACCTATTATTCATGATAATATTATTTATAACCCAGCGTTTGTAAATTTTTTTCATAAAACAATGTTGGCATTTGCAGAGTTTACTTCGGGTACAAACCCTATAAGCAGCAACGGTTTTATGTACATTGTTGACGAGCGAAGTAATACGCCCGATAAGCCTGAACAAAAAGATATTATTGGCTCGTTTGAGGTACAAGCCGGCCATTTGCTAAAAGATACTTATTTGCCCAATAAAAATTATCAATTTATTAGCGAACAAGGGTTATTTAAATTACCTGCGCAAATTGAACGTGTTTTATATATGGCTTTGGTTTAAACTGCAACATGGCATTTATTAGTTATTTAGATTTTGTTGACCTTTGGTTTAAACTGCGAGAAAGAGGAACCGCTTATGCTGCAAAAAAACTAATCAGCACTAACGAAAGTCGTATTAAAAGCACTTGGGAAGAAGATGAATTACCAAGCAGCAATTGGTGGCAAGTAGATGCTGTTAGGCAACGTTGGAACGAATTGATTACAGGAAACAAATCCACCATTTACCCCGATTATGTTGTACAAAAATGGTTAACAAACCAATCAAATTTAAACATGCTAAGCATTGGTTGTGGCACTGGCCAACGCGAAATAGAATTTGCATTACACCCTTGTTTTAATAAAATTGATGCTTTTGATATTGCACAAAAAGCTATTGATGATGCCAACAAAACCGCTTTAGAAAAAGGCTTAAAAAATTGCAACTTTTTTGTAGGTAATGTATATAAGGACCAATGGCCAAATGAAGCATATGATGTGGTACTTTTTCACTCTTCTTTGCATCATTTTAAAAACATAAACAACATACTACAAAAAGTAAAAAACACATTAAAACCCAATGGTATTGTAATTATAAACGAATACGTTGGTGCAAATAGGTTTCAGTTTACACCAAGCAGAAAAAAGTATGTAGATAAGCAATACAAAACCATTGTGCCGGTTGGGTTTAAAACACGAAAAAACACTACAGCAATAAAACATAAAGTATATTTTCCGGGTTATTTGCGTATGGTAATTTCTGATCCATCAGAGGCAGTTGAATCGGAAACAATTTTACCATTAATGCAAGCTAATTTTACATTATTAGCGCAAAAAAATTATGGAGGAAATTTGCTTACTTTTATTTTAAAAGATATTGCCCATCATTTTAATAATCCTGCATCACACAAAATTTTATTACAGCTATTTGAAATAGAAAATAAACTGATGGAGGAAGAACAACAAAGTGATTTTGTTTTTGCTATTTACAAAAAACAATAGTTACCAAAATGCCCAATAAGCTTTTGTACTTGTTCCAAATTTTACAGTAGGCAAAGGCAATTTAACATGATTTAAGGAGTAGGTTAAAACCCTTTTAAAAGCGGTATTTTGTTTAATAATTTTTCGCCAATCAATATCCATACTTACGTAATACTCAAAATGGCCTTTGCCCTTATTTTCTACCAAGTTTTTACGTGTGTAATATAAATTTAAATCGTTTGCCACACCCCAACCTCCGGCAATTGTTAAAAAATCTGGCCAAATTTTCTCGGCCTTGCTACCTTTAGGCAACCAATCATTTACACTTGCCGAAAGCCAATACGTTTGGTTCATGTAATCATCAATAAGTTGTGCGTATGGAAATTGTTGGTAATAGAAATCATCATGTTTGTAATAGCTAATTTTTATCTGTAATGCTTTTGTTGCTGGAACATGATATTGTAACAAGGGCAAAAAACTTCCTGCTGCACCTGCGGCTAAATCACCATAACTAAAACCATAGGTTGGCGCATACGCATCTTTTACTTCAATAATTGCTTGTATTGCTGTGCTTGCTACGGCACCATATAATAAGGCTTTATTTCTTTTTACACCCGCCCATTCAAATGCTACACCAAACAATTCGGCTGTCATTGCACCGCCAATAAAGTGTGCGGCCTTATCCATGTTTTTGGCATAACGATAATCCATATCATGGTCAATTTTAAAGGAGGATTGTTGTGTTTTCCACCACACATTTTGCAAGTAAACATAAGTGCCGCCAAGTGCCAAAGCTGTAGTTCCTGCAACAATTACAACACGTTTTGGTTTGATAACTTTTATGCTATCGGCTAAAATAATTGGAGTAGTAGCCCAAGTTACACTGCTAGTAAAAACAGAAAGTAACAGGCAATAACCCAATAGTTTTTTTAACCTAAGCATCTTTGTTATTTACTTTCAAATAAATCTTGCTTAGCTACTTTTTTAACAAGCGTATTGTTTTTTAAGGTTCGGGTAATTGCACTAAAAGGTGCCGAAACTACTTCATCGCCTAATTGTAAACCTTCTTTTATTTCAATTAACTTATCGTTTTGAATACCGGTTTTTACCTGCCTTAACATTACCTTGTTATCATTAAAAACAAAAACCATTTCTACTTCATCGGTAATTTTAGTAGTGGTTGATTTTGATGTGTATTTACCAGCTACTTTTGTGCTATCTAACTCAGATAAACTACGCATGGTTACTGCTTCAATTGGTATACCAACTACATTGTTTACCGATTGGGTTTGAATATCAACCGAAGCCGACATGCCTGGGCGAAACACACTACGTTTACTCCCGTATTTCTCGGTTAAATCGGCATAAGATGCGCGTAAAATTCTAATTTTTACCACAAAATTTGTTACTTGGTCGCTTGTGGTTGCTGTGGTTGTAGTAGCCGAATTTGCAATCTCTGTAACTATGCCTTTAAATTTTCTTGTACCATAAGCATCTACTTCAACCATGGTGGTATCGCCCAACGAAACTTTTACAATATCGTTTTCGTTTACATCAACACTAACCTCCATGTTGTTTAAATTGGCTACGCGCATCATTTCAGTTCCGGCCATTTGCGATGTACCAACAACACGCTCACCTTTCTCAACACTAAGCTTAGAAACTACACCATTTACAGGCGCAAAAATTTCTGTGCGAGATAAATTTTTGGTCGATTCTTTTAAACTTGCTTCTTGACTTTGTACCGTGTATTGGGCTGCAAGTATGGTTTGTTTTGATGCTTCTACTTCTGCCTTAGCTGTTAAATAAGTTGATTTTGCAGTTTCAAATTCTGCATCACTTAACAACTGTTCTTTATGCAATTGCGTATTACGTTTAAACTGTTTTTCAAGCTCTGTTAATTTGGCTTCTGCTTGTAATAACCTCGCTTTTGAGCTAGCCAAATTTGCACGACTATTATTTAATGCGGCCTCTGTTCTTGCCAATGCAGATTCATACAATTCAGGGTCGATGCGGGCTAATAACTGACCCACTTTTACAGAGTCGCCTTCACGCACATACAATTCCCTAATTTCACCCGAAACATCACTACTTATTTTCACTTCCACTTCGGGCTGAATTTTACCATTTGCGGTAACACTTTCTGTAATGGTGGTAGTTTCGGCTTTTGATGTGGATACTTTTACAATATCACTTTGTCCAACCCAACCTTGTTTTTTACCAATAACAAGTATTACAATTAAAACCACTACTATTATTGCTAAAACCAATAGCAGTCGGTTACTTTTTTTCTTTTGATTTTGTATTTTGCTCATAACTTAGTATAGCGGTTTTCCTAAATAAAAATCTAACACTTTACGCCTAAATAACAATTCGTATTTAGCTTGTAATAAACTTGTTTCTGCCTGCAAATATTGATTTTTTGCTGTAATATAATCGGTAGAGTTTAATGCTCCTAATGTAAATTGTGTTTCGGCAAGTGCCAACGATTCTTTGTTCGCTTCAAAGTTATCATTGCTGGCCCTGTAACGTTTTAATCCCGATTGAAAATCTAAGTAAGCTTGGTTCACATTTTTGTACAAATCAAGCTCCGTTTGTTTTTTGTTTAAATCGGCATTTTGCTCGTTAATGCGTTGCTTCTGTATATTGGTATTTACCTGCCATCCATTAAATAAAGGCAAGCTAAGTGTAAACCCAATTGATTTACCCAAATTTCTATCAAACTGATCGTTAAAAGGAGTAACCTCAGTTGAATTATACCTCGAAAATGGCGCATATACTGGCACACCAAAACTATCAACACCAATTTGATTTAAACTAGTTGATGGAACACCAACTCCACGAGTGCTTTGTGTGCTGTAAAAAGAGTTTAATCCTGCACCCAATGTAATACGCGGACTTCTGCCACCTAAGGCAATACTGCTGCTAATTCTTGCACTTTCTGCACGGTATTTTGCAGCGGTAACTTCAGGGCTTTTAGCTTTAAATTCTTCATAAATTTGAGCAGCAGTTTTGGCCTCTTGTTCAAGTGTAAATTGTGCACTATCTGGCTTAATCACTTTATTTAAAGTATCTGGTTCAATATTTATTAATTGCCAAAGGGTAAGGTAAGCTTGGTCCAATTGTGTTTCGGCTATTACTAATTGAGACTCTTCATTTGCATATTGCGCCTTAACTTGTAAATATTTTAATTTGCTTGAGCCGCCTAACTCAAATAATTTTTGTTGCCTAGCCAATTGTTCGTTGGTGGTTTTTGCTTGATATTTTCTTGCTTCAACAACCTCGGTATTTAACAAAACTTGCATGTAAGCATTTGCCACTTGAAGTGCCAAGTTGTTTTTTGCCGCAACCACTTCAAACGAAACAGCCTGTGTATTTTTTTGCTGCAACCTAATATTATTGGTGGTTTGAAACCCATTAAACAGCGTAACCGAACTGTTTAAACTAAAGTTATTGCTTCTAAATGTAACATCTTGTTGGGTGGTATTTGTTATTGGGTTGATGGCAAAACCAGTATTATAATTATTAGTTAGCTGAGCATTTAAGCTTGGCAAAGCCGCCATTTTACTCTGAAATTTATCTGCTTGAGCAGTGCTTAAACTTAACTCGCGCTGTTTAACATTAATATTATTTTTTAATGCTAAATCAATACACTGTTGCAGTGTAAATTGATTACTTATATTTTGTGCCTGTATTTGTAGCGTGAAAATTAAACCGAATAGCATTAATTTGCACCCTAATATAGTTGAGCCTATTTTCATTCGATATATTAGCTATTTATGCAAAAGTAATGTTTAAACACACAATACCTTCAATATTTCCGTTAATTGCACCCACACTTACATGGAGGGTGAATACAACAGATAAAGTATTGTATTTTACTTTTGATGATGGGCCACATCCAACTATTACGCCCCAGCTATTAAAACTTTTAAATAAATACGAAGCAAAAGCCACGTTTTTTTGTGTTGGCGATA
The DNA here is from genome assembly GCA_018058165.1 of Bacteroidia bacterium. GTDB lineage: Bacteria > Bacteroidota > Bacteroidia > UKL13-3 > UKL13-3 > UBA6183. Next base: position 16,976 of record JAGPCI010000009.1, on the reverse strand, counting down.
ACGTAAAAAAATATCCAGAAATATTTGCTCAAATAGTTGCTAATGGACATACAATTGGCAACCATACTTATCATCATTTAAAAGGCTGGACGACCACAAACCAGAAATATATATTAGATATTGAAGCAGCTAACAAAATTATACCATCCACATTATTTAGGCCACCTTATGGCCGCATTACACCAGCACAAGTAAAATTGTTAAAGGGTAAATATAAAATTATAATGTGGAGTTTACTTACCCGCGATTACGATAAAAACCTAAATCCGTATAAGGCACTAAAAAGTTTAAATAAGTTAGCTAAACCAGGAGAAATTATTGTTTTTCATGATAGCGAAAAAGCCCATAAAAATATGTTTGTGATGGTAGAAGGTATGTTGAAGAATTTTTCCGCTAAAAACTATTCATTTAAATCGTTATGATGGCAATTGTATTGGGGTTGATGTTGGTTTTTATTTTAATTCAACTATTAAACTTAACCATTAGTGTTTTGGCCAAATTTGATAAACCTTTATTAAATCAAACCGATGTTGAGTTACCTGAAATTACAATATTAGTTGCTGCCAGAAACGAAGAACAAAACATTGCCAATTGTTTGCAAAAATTGGTTAATCAAAACTATCCTATTGATAAGTTTAACATTTTGGTGGGCAATGATCAATCAACTGATGATACTTCAAGCATTGTGGATGGTTTTGCTGCTAAATACCCTTTTATTAAACAAATTCATATAACAAACCAATTGGGCAAAGCCCGCGGAAAGGCCAATGTTTTAGCACAATTGGCACATCAAGCCAAAGGCAATTATTTTTTAATTACCGATGCCGATATACAAGTAAAACCAAATTGGGCGCGCACTTTAGTTAACTTTTTCACGCCCCAAACAGGCATAGTTAGCGGCACTACAATAGTAAGCGGCAAAGGTTATTTAAGTAATATGCAACATATAGATTGGTTGTACTTTATGGGCTTATTATTAAGTTTTAGTAGAATTAAAATATACAGCACGGCCGTTGGTAATAATATGGCAATTAGTAGGGAAGCATATTTTAGTACTGGTGGTTACGAAAACATTAACTTTAGCATAACCGAAGATTATAAATTATTTGAACAAGTAAGGCTTAAAGGTTATAAAACCATTAACATGATTAACACTAATGCCATTAATACCTCAGCGCCTGCACCAAACTTAAATATATTGCTTAATCAACGTAAAAGGTGGCTTACAGGCGCTAAAGAATTGCCTTTTTATTGGTGGATAATTTTTGCCATTTATGGTTCGTTTTGGGTGGCTTTTATTACCTGTTTATTTTTAAACCCAGCATTGGCTTTAGTGCTTTTAGCAGCTAAGTTTTTACTACAAAGTATTACAATATTTTGGCAGCAAAAACAATTACAAATACCCACCAATTTACTTCAATTATTTTGGTACGAAGTTTATACTTTAGGCCTAACTTTGCTAACCAGTTTTTATTTTATTTGGCCAACAAAACTTAACTGGAAAAACAGATATTATTAAGCATGATTTTTACAGACACACACACACATTTATACAGCGAAGAGTTTAAGGACGACCGTGAACAAATGGTATTACGAGCCATCGAGGGTGGTGTAACAAGGTTGTTTTTACCTAATATTGATATTAAAAGTATACAACCCTTGTTAGATTTGGTTTGGCAATTTCCTGAAAATTGTTTCCCTATGATGGGTTTACACCCTTGTAGTGTTGATGAACATGTGGAAGCACATTTATTCCAAATTCAGAAGTGGTTTAAAAAACGAAAGTTTTATGCCGTTGGCGAAATTGGTTTAGATTTTTATTGGAGTGTGGAGTTTAAAGACCAACAAATAATGGCTTTTAAAAAACAAATTCAATGGGCCATTCAGCAAAACTTACCCATTAACATTCACTCCCGTAATAGTACAGAAGAAGTGATTACCATTTTAGAGGAAATGAAACATCCGTTATTACGGGGTATTTTTCATTGTTTTAGTGGCAATGCATTGCAAGCAGCACAAATTACTAATTTAGGGTTTTACTTAGGAATTGGTGGTGTGCTTACCTATAAAAAAAGTGAGTTACCGGCAGCTATCGAAAACATAGCTTTACAGCATATTGTACTTGAAACCGATGCGCCTTATTTAAGCCCAATGCCATACCGAGGCAAACGAAACGAAAGTGCGTATGTAGTTTATGTAGCACAAAAATTGGCCGAACTAAAAAATACCACACTACAAAACGTAGCCGAAATTACCACCCAAAACTCAAAAGACATTTACGGTATTTAGTTACTAGTCAAACAGATAATTCAGTTTGTTTTTTTAATGTATCTTCGCAACCTTTCACTATTAAAAATATAGATACATGTTTAAACGCCTTCGCGTAAATGGTAAGTTAGCATTTTATCAATTTTTAAAACACAGAACACGTTACATCAACGATAAAAACTTTTTGATTGTAGCTAGTTTGTTGGTGGGTATAACCGCGGGCTTGGCAGCGGTGGTATTAAAATATTTGGTACATATTATCCAACATTTTTGCGAGAGTGGTTTTGATGTAAAATTTGAAAATTATCTATACCTTATTTTCCCTTTAGTTGGTATTGTTTTATCGGCAACATACATACGTTTATTTCATCATAAAAAAGTATTCGACAAAGGCTTAAGCAGTATTATTTTTGCCATAAATAAAAAAGGTTCGAATATAGAAAGGCACAAAACATTTTCGCACATTATTACAAGTGCCGTTACAGTTGGTTTTGGTGGTTCGGTAGGTTTAGAGGCCCCAATTGCTGTTACCGGAAGTGCCATTGGAGCCAATGCAGGTAGAGATTTATTAGTTACCAAACAAGAGCGAACACTTTTATTAGCAGCGGGTGCAGCCGCAGGTATTGCCGCAGTTTTTAATAGCCCAATTGCAGGTGTTATTTTTGCTTTTGAAGTTTTGTTAACTGAGGTTAGTATTCCAGTTTTTATTCCATTGCTTATGGCCTCGGCCTCTGGAGCAGTTGTTTCAAAGTTTTTTCATACTGAGAACTTATTTAATTTGGTTACAGATGGCTGGCGCATACAAAGTATTCCTTATTATGCCATGCTTGCTATTTTTTGTGGTTTATTATCTGTTTATATGATGCGCATGACCATAAAAACTGAAGGTGCATTTAGAAACATAAATGCCCTTTTTCCAAAAGCTATTTTAGGTGGTGTATTATTGGGTTTATTGATATTTATTTTTCCACCGCTTTATGGCGAAGGATATGGATTAATAAATAAATTGATGAATGCTGATCAAGGTAATTTATTTGACCGAAGTTTGTTTTATGATTTTAAGGATAATATTTGGGTTGTAATTGGATTTTCTACAGCCATATTGCTTATCAAAGTTTTTGCTAGTGCAATTACCGTTGGCTCTGGCGGAAACGGTGGTATTTTTGGGCCATCATTGTTTGTTGGGGCATTGTTAGGGTTTATTTTTGTAAAAACGTTTCAGGCACTAGGTTTAACAAATTTGCCCATGCAAAACTTTGTTGCTGCTGGCATGGCTGGCTTGGTAAGCGGTGTATTACATGCACCATTAACGGCTATATTTTTAATTGCCGAAATTACTGGAGGTTATGCCTTAATTGTTCCGTTAATGTTGGTGTCGTCTAGCTCGTATTTTATTACCAGATATTTTGAAAAATATTCGCTTTATACCAAACACCTAATTGAAAGGGGCTTTATAACTTTTGATAAAGATAAAGACCTATTAAGTAAAGTTGATTTAAGCAGCATTATACAAACTGATTTTATGCAATTATCACCCAACCAAACCTTAGGCGAATTGGTGGGAATTATCACTAAATCTAAACGAAATATTTTTGTAGTATTAGATGATGATAAACATTTATTGGGAATTATTACACTTGATGACATTAGAGAGATTATGTTTAACCAAAGTGAGTATAACCAAATAAAGGTTAAAAAATTGATGAGCATACCACGTTATACTGCATTACCCAATGCCGACATGACAGAGCTCATCGAAAAATTTGACGAGTACAATGTTTGGAAAATTCCAGTTGTTGATAAAGATGGAACATACCTTGGTATAGTATCTAAAAGTGCGGTACTTGACCAGTATCGCGAAAAATTAATGACCGAAGAGCCACTTTAACCCAATCAACAAAAGTTGAATAAAAAATCAGGGAAAAACTACCTTTAACATATCCTTTTCTATTCGCAAACTTCAAAGTATTCACTTTAAAAAAAGTGCCGCATATTTTTTATTCCTAAAATTTGTTAATAACTTAGTTTAAATTTCAACCCCCTTTTATATGGAAATTAACGAGCAAGAACTAGGAGCTGGCGACAGCCTTCAACTTAACCACAACATCAAGCATTATTTGCAAGAAATTGCAAGATGGAGCAAGTTTTTAGCAATTTGTGGGTATGTGTTTTGTGCTATTTTTGTGCTATTTTCAATTTATTTAATTATTAGCCCCGAGAACCCCATGAACGCGAGTAAATCTCCATTGGTAGGAATGGGAATTGGTGTTTTATATCTTGTATTTAGTGGGCTTTATTTTATACCTGTAAACTACCTCTACAAATTTTCTACTAAAACCAAACAGGCCTTATTTGATAGGGATTTTCGTGTACTCGAATTCGCCTTTAAAAACCTAAAATCGTTGATGAAATTTACAGGAATATTTACCATTGTGATTATTGCTTTGTATGCGCTTATTTTTTTTGGAGCAATAATATTTAAGGCAACAATGTAAAGCTAATAGTTAGGCTCATTAAACAGCCTCATTTTTGCTTTAAATTATTTGATATTGCTTAAGCAAAACAGCCATTTCTGTGGCCATTGCTTTTGCTTCTTCTCCTGCTTTTTGGGCAAAATCTTCACCACTACTTGCATAAATAATACTGCGTGATGCATTAATTAACAATCCGCAATCGGGGTTAATTCCATGTTTAGCTACATCAGCCAAACTACCGCCTTGCGCACCAACACCTGGCACCAAAAAGAAATAATTAGGTACTTGTTTTCTAATCAAGCCCAACTCTTGTGGTTTTGTAGCACCTACTACAAACATTAAGTTTTGGTGGGTGGCCATATTGCTAAAAGTATCTATTACACGTTGGTATAACTTCTGTTCACCAATTTGTTGTTGTTCAAAATCGGCACTGCCTGGGTTTGATGTTAATGCCAATACAATTCCCCATTTGTTTTGGTAGTTAAAGAATGGTTGCAAAGAATCTTGGCCCATGTATGGCGCAAGCGTTACCGAATCAAAGTTCATGGTTTCAAAAAATGCACGTGCATACATGTCGCTAGTGTTGCCAATATCGCCACGTTTAGCATCAGCAATGGTAAAAATATTTTCAGGTATATAATCAAGTGTATCTTGCATGGTTTGCCATCCAGCTACTCCATCTGCTTCGTAAAAAGCAGTGTTAATTTTATAACTTACACAATAATCTTTTGTTGCATCTATAATTGCCTTATTAAAGGCTAACACTGGGTTTTCTTGTGATAATAAATGCTGGGGAACTTTCTTAATATCTGTATCAAGCCCAACACATAAAAAGCTTTTTTTTGTTTTAATTTGGGTTACAAGTTCAGTTTTATTCAAAGCGCTGTTATTAATTTGGGTTGTTAAAAAAGTAGGTTTAACTCGAGGGCAAAGTTATGAATATCCTTGTTTTTAAAAGCAGGATTTAATCCACTTACCAAACCATTGTTAATGTTTAACAAACCATACTTAGCCACAATTTGAAAACCCACAAAACCACCATAAAACTGAGTACCTAATACTACTAAAACATCCAAAGGAGCTAGTTTGGGTTTTTCTATTTCAGCCAATGACTCAGAGTTAATATAAATGGAGCTATTTAACAAATGCGAAAATTGTAATCCAGTAATTAATTGGCTTGTATTGTTTTGGTTTATAGACCTAACCCAGGTTAAAGGCAAATCTAAATAATAGGTAACTAATTTATGGTATTGCCCAATTGGGTTGTTAAAATTACTTCCTCTAATGCTTACGCCCAAATCTGCCTGATATGCATTTTTGGGCGATGTTTTTTTTCTGAAATAAACGGCACCATTTAAACCAAACATTGGCCTAGGGTTATCCAACTCACCACCTAACATTATTGATGTATTTGTACCTAAACGAATGCCAAACTCTTGGTCTTCATTCATATCACCTTTTAGCCACTCAATCGCATCATTATCACCTTCGTTATCATCATCCAAATCGGTGCTATCTACTTGTGCCATTGCAAAATTTGCAACAAACAAGAATAGCATTAAAAACAAACGGTTTACTAACATAATTACAAAATTACTGCTTTACCAATATACCAATTATTAATTTATACTTTATGCTAACGCTTCGGCCAATAACTTGTTGTAGGCTTCGCGGGTTATTTCTATACCGCCAAGCGAACGCAAATGGTCTGAAATATACTGTGTGTCAAGCAAGGTAAAACTATTTTCTTTCATCCATTCTACCAAACAATATAAGGCCACCTTACTTGCATCTGTTTGTGTGCTAAACATACTTTCGCCAAAAAAAGCTTTACCCATTGCTACACCATACAAGCCACCTACTAATTTGTGCTTCGTATTCCAAACTTCAAAACTAAAGCCGTGCCCCATTTTTTGTAACTCACAATATACACTTATAATTTCTTCGCTAATCCAAGTTTCATCTCTATTGCCACAAGCTCGAATTACCGCTTCAAAATCTTTGTTAATGGTTGCATAATATTTGCCACTTTTAATGGTTTGTTTAAGCGATTTACTTACTTTAAACTCATCTAAAGGAATAATGCCCCTAAACTCAGGTTCTATCCAATAAATAATACCACCTTCATCATTATTAGCCATCGGAAAAACTCCTGTACTGTATGCGTACAGCACCATATCAGGTGTTATTTGATTCATCTAAATTTCCAATATGTTTTTGTTTGATGACGATTCGTTCATGGCATCCTCTAATCCTAAATAATTAACTTTAATTGTATGCATAAGCTCGCTTTCGTGCCATTTTAATTCGCCTTCACTTTCTAACTTATTGATGATAAAACTAACTTTTAAAAAATTTATATCAAGTGCTGGTGCATAGCCAAAATCTTTGTTTTTGTCTATTTCAACAGTTTTTACCACCAAGCCACATTTTTGTAGTGCTTGTAAAACTCGCTGAGTTAAACTAAAAGGCAAATTAAGTTTTTTAGCAATTTCTTCGGCTGTGGGTGCACTATGGGCATCTTTAAATTTTTTGGCAATAAAATGCATTACATATAAACTGTATAACATGCGCATTTTGTGGCTTATATTACCTGTTTGTTGGTCCGATTCAAAAAGTGCAATATTCTGCACACTGTATGAAATTTCAGCACCTATCAATACAATTATCCAACTAAACTGAAGCCAAGTAATAAATAACGGAATAGATGCAAAACTTCCATAAATAGTATTGTACCGAGAAACACCAATTTGAAAAGCAATATACGCCCATTGAAAAACTTGAAAAGCAACACCAGCAATTATTCCTGCGGTTAATGCAGCCCTAGGTTTAACCTTTGTATTAGGCATTACCAAGTATATTAAGAAAAACAATAAACTTGTTATTATATACGGCAATACCTGTAATGATATGATGATTACTTCTGTAATAAACTCGCCTAAAAAACTTAAATGTATTAGTATATTATGTACTTGGGTACTAATAAAAATATTGGCTGCACCAGATATTACAATAAAAACAGGTGCTACTAACATAATGGATAAGTAATCGGTAAACTGCCTAGCCAAGGTGCGCGATTGATCAACCCTCCAGATATAATTAAAAGAAGCTTCTATGTTTGATAAAACTTGAAGCACACTCCATAACAAAAGCACAAAACCCAAACCTGCAATAATTCCACCTTTGGTGCTACCTAACAAATTATGGGCATAACTCATTACGTTATCCAACACCTCTGGCTGGCCGCCCAATAAACCGCTTAGTTGGGTATCTAAATAATCTTGCAAGCCAAACCCTTGTGCAATACCAAATATCATAGCCACTACTGGCACTATAGATAACAATGTGTAAAGCGATAATGCCGAGGCCCTTAAAGCTAAATCTTTACGCACAAAATCTTTTATGGCCATAATACTGATGCGCAAAATTTTAATTCCGCCCCGTTGCCATTTCGGGAATTTATCTAACTTTACATGCCACACATCATGTGTAAGAAAGTTGCGTATTTTTGCCACATTAAATTTAGCCATGCGGTAAATATAAGTTTCTGCTGCTTATGATAAAAAAAATAGAAAATAAAACTAATTAAAAAACTTGAACTAGCAAATGAGTACAAACAATTTTGTATACAAAAACTCCATCGTTTCCTATCACAAATTTGGATATGGAAATGATGTGCTTGTAGCCTTTCATGGCTACAACCAAACAGGTTTAGAATACAAATATTTTGAAGAAATATTAGGAAAAAAGTTTACCATAATTGCGATTGATTTTTTTTGGCATGGCGAAAGCGCTTGGCTTGAAAAGGAAGATTTTTTAAACCAAGATATGCAGGCTATTGTAAGTGGAATTGCCAAGCAAGAAGACCTTCATGCCGAGCGATTTTCAGTTTGCTCCTATAGTATGGGTGCAAGATTAGCAAGGGCCTTAGTCCAAAACTTTGCACCCCGAATTGATTATTACATCATGCTATCACCTCCTACTTTTTCGTTTAATACTTTTTTAAATTTTTCAACCAATAATTACTTTGGTTTAAACCTATTTAGGTATTTTACAACAACACCAGGTGCTTTGCAAAATTGGGTTAAACGGTTATATGATTTTAATATTTTAACCCGAAGCGTATACGTGTTTACTAGCAAATTTGTGGGCAAACAAGAACGCATTGAAAAGGTTTTTAAAACCTGGTATGCACAACGAAAGCTTAGATTAAATTTTACCAAATTTGCAAAGCTGATTAATAAAAATAACATTGAAATTATACTCATTGTAGGTAAAAACGACACCATAACACCACCTAAAAGGATAATAGAATATGTGAAAAAATTAAAAAACCACCGCATATTTATTCTAGAAAAAAAACATGAACTTGCCACCCCAGAAACTAAGGAGGTTTTTAAACAAATTTTTTGTTAAAAAAGCCCTTATTAAAACTAAATAACAAACACATTTTATGCAATACGAAACTATTTTATTTGAGGTAACAAATGGCATTGCCACCTTAACACTTAACCGTCCAGATGTATTTAATGCTTTTAACGAGCAACAAAGTTTTGATGTGATAGATGCATTAAAAAAAATAGAACGCGATAAAACCATACGGGTAGTTATTTTAACAGGAGCAGGCAAAGCATTTTGCAGTGGCCAAGATTTAAAATCAATTGCAGGAGCAAAAAATCGTTCGTTAAGCGATAGTTTATATAAACGCTACAACCCTATGATTAAGGCAATGCGTAATTTACCCATACCAATTATATGTAAGCTTAATGGTGTTGCTGCAGGTGCAGGTTGCAGTATGGCTTTAGCAAGTGATATGATTGTGGCTAGTGAAAATGCATCATTAATTGAAGTATTTATAAATGTTGGGTTGGTATTAGACTCTGGCTCAAGCTACTTTTTGCCACGTTTGGTTGGTTCGGCCCGTGCTTTTGAACTTGCCACTATGGGAACAAAAGTTACTGCCAAACAAGCATTAGAATGGGGAATGGTAAACAGGGTAGTTAGTGCCGAAGACTTAGATGCTGAAACATTAAAAATTGCCGAATACTACGCAAATGCGCCTACAAAAGCAGTTGGGTTAATGAAAAAAATGTTGAATAAATCGTTTAACAGCGACTTAGACACCATGTTGCAATACGAGGCATACTGTCAAGAAATTGCTGGCCGAAGCGCTGATTATAAAGAGGGCGTTACAGCCTTTAACGAAAAAAGAAAACCAGCATTTAAAGGTGAGTAAAAACAAACGTTAGGTTTTTTAATTGGAATTAATTAATTTGTAAATACTTATTTATCAATTTATGGCTACGCATATCAATAAAATTATTGTCCCGGTTGACACATCAAGCAACTCAACCATGGCGCTAAAAGCCGCTTTATCGTTGGCTTTAGCCTACAAAGCATCACTGTATGTACACCATGTTTCAGAAGAAACATCTTCGGATGAAGTTAAACAAAAAGTAGCTTCAGTATTAGGTAGCACACCACACACTTATTCAGAAAGCAAAGGAAGTGTTTACAAAGAGATCATCATAAAATCATTAGATGTAAATGCTGATTTAATTGTTATGGGAACACATGGAAATACCGGTTTTCAAGAATTTTGGTTAGGCAGCAATGCCAACAAAGTGGTTAGTTCGGCAAAATGCCCTGTATTAACCATTAGAAATGATGCCAGAAGCACCGATTTTAAAAACATTGTTGTACCTATGGATACTTCATTCGAATCGAGACAAAAAGTACCTGCTGCTATCGATTTAGCTTTAGCTTTAAAAGGAAGCATCCATATTTTAGGTGTATCTACTAGTAAAGATAAAGAAGCCGAACACATTGTAGGAAACTATTCTCGCCAAGCTAGCGATAGTATCTCAGATCATAATATTCCGTGTACTATTGAAAAACGTTTAGGCGGAAATATCACCAATACTACCATTGCTTATGCAGAAGAAATAAAAGCCGACTTAATTGTGATTATGACAGAACAAGAACCACAAATAGGTTCATTTTTCTTAGGTAAATTTGCACAACAAATGGTAAATAACTCGCCAGTACCTGTAATTTGTGTGCCAACCCGCGAAGATTTAATGATTACAGACGCTCGTCTTTAAACCTTTATTTTAAATATACTTTTTTAAAATGCCGCTTAGTTAAGTGGCATTTTTTATGCGCTAAAAAGTAAAAATACCACATTGTTTAACTTTATATTTTAAACTTTAAACCAAAAATGTATTTTTACCGTTTGTAAGTATGCTATAATTAGCAAATAAGCAAGTTGCTTAAACATTTGTTAAACTTAGCTGTTAATAACAATATGATGGAAATTAAACCCGGTAAGTATCTAGAACCAATCGAGTTTCCTGCGGATTTACGTAAGGTTAAAGAAGAAGATTTAGTAAAAGTTTGTGCAGATTTAAGACAATATATCATTGATACTGTTTCGGTATATGGTGGCCATTTTGGTGCTAGTTTAGGTGTTGTTGAGTTATCAGTAGCCTTACATTATGCATTTAATACCCCATACGACCAATTGGTTTGGGATGTTGGACATCAGGCATACGGCCATAAAATATTAACTGGCAGAAGAAAAAACTTTCATACAAACAGGGTTTATAAAGGCATAAGCGGTTTTCCAAAACGTGCCGAGAGCGAATATGATACTTTTGGTGTTGGGCATTCGTCTACCTCAATTTCAGCAGCTTTAGGCATGGCTGTTGCAAGTAGGTTAAAGGGTGAGTTAGACAAACAACACATTGCTATAATTGGAGATGGAGCAATGACTGCTGGTTTAGCTTTTGAAGGTTTAAATCATGCAGGCGTTGAAGACAGCAATTTAATTGTAGTACTTAACGATAATTGCATGAGCATTGACCCAAATGTGGGTGCACTAAAAGAGTACTTAACAGATATTACTACCTCACCTACTTACAATAAATTTAAAGATGATGTTTGGAAAGCTTTAGATAAATTAAATAAAGTTGGCCACGTTTCACAAGATATTATTTCTAAAGTACATGATACTTTAAAAGGAGGATTACTTAGGCACAGCAACTTATTTGAGTCGCTTAAGTTTCGTTACTTCGGACCAATTGATGGGCACGATGTGAACCATATGGTGAAGGTAATGAATGATTTGAAAAAAATTCCTGGACCTAAACTTTTGCATTGTGTAACCGTAAAAGGTAAAGGTTATGCATTGGCCGAAAAAGATCAAACCAAATGGCACGCTCCCGGTTTGTTTGATAAAATTACTGGCGAAATTATTAAAAGTGTTCCCGACAAACCTCAACCCCCAAAATACCAAGATGTATTTGGACATACCTTAGTTGAGCTTGCTGAGAAAAATGAAAAAATTGTTGGTATTACGCCTGCCATGCCTTCGGGTTCATCAATGAATATTATGATGAAAGCCATGCCTAAAAGAGCATTTGATGTGGGAATTGCCGAACAACACGCTGTAACTTTTAGTGCAGGTTTAGCTTCACAAGGTTTGGTTCCGTTTTGTAATATATATTCATCATTTATGCAACGTGGATACGACCAAGTGGTGCATGATGTTGCTTTACAAAAACTACATGTAGTGTTGTGTATGGACAGAGCCGGTATAGCTGGTGCTGATGGGCAAACTCACCACGGTATGATTGATGTTCCGTTTATGCGTTGCGTGCCAAACATGGTTGTAGGTGCACCAATGAATGAAGAAGAGTTGCGCAACATGATGTATACTGCCAGTTTAGATAAAAATGCTGGTCCGTTTAGTATACGTTATCCAAGAGGAAATGGTGTTATGGTAGAATGGCGCACACCATTAAATGAAATGGAAATTGGCACAGGGCGAAAAATACGTGATGGAAAAGATATTGCTATTTTAAGTTTTGGCACTATTGGAAACATGGCAGCAAATGCCATAGATAAATTGGCTGATGCTGGAATAATGATTGGCCATTATGATATGCGTTTTGTTAAACCGATTGACGAAGCTTTATTACACGATATTTTTAGCAAATACAATAAAATAATTACCATTGAAGATGGCACAATAGTAGGTGGTTTTGGTAGCGCTGTTTTAGAGTTTATGGCACAACACAACTACAACAATATTGAACTAAAAATGATGGGTATGCCTGATAGAATTGTTGAACATGGCGAACCAAACGAATTATATGCTGAATGTGGTTATGATGTAAATGGAATTGTAAAAACTGTTAAAGGTTTACTTAGCGAAAAAGTACATGCTTAGATAGTGTTTTTAAACTAATTAATGGTGACATGCCTGTAAGCGTTATCCCTTAAAATAATTTACACAATACTTTCACTTAACAATTTGTAATAGCACTTCTGGTTTAATTTCGTGGCCTCCATCAAACGTAATTATTTTAGCATTGAGTTGGTGCATTAAATCAAATACTACTTTATGTTTTTCAGGGGTAATAAATGGATCGTTGTTCCCAGTTAAGTAAGTAATTGGCAATGCTTTTAATTTTTCAGAAACTGGGTTAATTAATTCTGCTGCTAACTCTCCCGCATAAATCATAAATGCATCTATTTTATGGGGTGTAAAATGTATAAACCGAGATGAAGTAGCTACGCCTTGCGAAAATCCCAATACATTAACTTTAACAGTTGATGGAATATTTAAAGCAGTATAAAGTGTATTTAAATAATTTACATAATCGTCAATTTCTGTTTCCCTTGATTCGCTGGTCATCCAATTTGCAGCAGGTTTGCCTCCAAACCCCTTAGCATAAAACTTGTTCAATCCTTCGGGAGCCACTATAAAACGAGAGCCGTCATTTAAAACTTCAAAATCAATAATAAAGTCTTGGGCAAGTTGAGCATACCCGTGTAACACAAACCACACTTCTTTAGTAGTTTCTGTCAAGGCGCCTATTGTAAAATACCTTGCCGTTTTAGTTACTTTAATGTAGTGAGCCAAAGGCATATTTTTAAATTATTGAAAGCGGTAAGTAAAACAATCTAACTTTTAGGCCATGTTTCCTTCTTTTAATCGTTCTGTGTTTTCTGCAATTTGCAACTTATCAATAAACTCCTGAATATCGCCATTCATAAAATCAGATAAACTATATGCCGTTAAGCCAATTCGGTGGTCTGTAACTCGGCCTTGCGGATAATTATAGGTGCGTATTTTTGCTGAACGATCTCCTGTAGAAACCATTGTTTTACGTGAACTAGCAATTTTTTCGTTGTGTTTCTGCAATTCAATTTCGTATAACTTAGTACGTAACATTTGCATTGCACGGGCACGGTTACCAAGCTGTGTGCGCTCTACCTGACAAACTACCACAATACCTGAAGGTTTATGGGTTAACATTACTTTAGATTCTACCTTGTTTACATTTTGTCCACCTGCACCACCAGAACGAGCAGTTTGCATATCAATATCAGCAGGATTTAAATCCACATCTACATCTTCTGCTTCTGGCAATACCACCACGGTAGCGGCTGATGTATGCACCCTACCTTGAGTTTCGGTATCTGGTACACGTTGCACCCTGTGCACACCACTTTCGTATTTTAAAATTCCATATACGTCATCGCCAGTAACTTCAATTACTATTTCTTTATAACCACCAGCGGTACCTTCTGTAAAATCAATCACTTCAGTTTTCCAACCTCTTTGTTCGCAATAACGCATATACATACGGTACAAATCACCAGCAAAAATACTGGCCTCATCACCACCCGTACCACCTCTAATTTCTAATACTGCATTTTTCGAATCTTCAGGATCTTTGGGTACCAAAAGCATTCTTACTTCTTCTTCTAAAGGCGCAATCTTAGGCAACATTTCGTCTATTTCTAGCTTCGCCATTTCCCTAAGTTCTTCGTCTTTTTCAGTACTTAAAATTTGTTTGTTGTTTTCAATGTTACCAACCAAATTTCTGTACTCATAATATTTTTCAACTATTTTCTCAAGGTCTTTATACTCGCGATTTAATTGCGTAAAACGTTTCATATCGCTTACCACATCTGGCTGCGAAAGCATATCTTGAACTTGATCAAATCGTACTTTTAAAGTTTCTAATTTCTGTAACATCTGTATGTTTTATTACCGCCTATAACCTATTTGCTAATGCATAATACACTGACAACAAGGTGTTTTTACTTAACTGTTTAAATAAAAGGTGCGCGAATTTCGGTTATTTTTATCACACCACCAACCAAAACTAATAGCTATAAATGTAAATGCTATCTGGTTTTTGAAGATAAATACGTTCTTTTTCAATAGTAATTTTGGTTACATTAAACGTATCGGGCATGGCATATGCGGTATTTAATGACGCTTGCCAATTGTATTTATTTAACATTCCATCTTGGTAGTAATAAATACTTTTGTTTGATATTTTCATATCGCTAACACCTTTAATAGGAATGGTTTTTATATAAGAAGCAAACACATCAAACATCATCACACCATTTAAACTATCCACCACAAACACACGGTCATCATTATCATAAATCATACTAACTGCTGCATTATTTACAATGTATTGCCTAATGTTACCACTGGTTTGTTCTACACTATTTTTTTGGTTGATTTTTTTTAGTTGCAAATCTCCTAAATCAAACACCCACAAATTATTATCATAGGCACGAGCAATTGCAGATGCTTGAATAATTTCGGCTTTAGCTAAATCTATTTCGCCACGGTAGGCTAGGTTATTATCTAAAAAAATCACCTTGTTTAGTTCCCTATAAAATAAAAAAATTTGCATAGGGTTTGATGCGTCAATTTGTGTTATGCTACCGGTGTAGTTGTAATTAAGTGTAGCTAATAATGCACCATTGCGTCCGTATTTATTTAACTGATTGGTTTGAGTTACCACATATAAATTCCCTAAATTATCGGTATGAATTAACTTGGCATTAGCTTTAAATGCTGCAATCAAATTATAAGTCATGCTGCTTTGCCTAGCCACAAAACTCATGGATAAAAAACCAATAAAAAACAACACTAAAAAATTTCGCATTAGCTATTATAAGTTTTAAGAATCAATTCATTTCCATCAAAAACTGCGTAAGTATTATAGGCCATCCAATCACCCAAATTTACATATTGGCTGTTTTCGCCAACTGGCCTCGTCATAGGTAAATGCCTATGGCCAAACACAAAATAATCTACGTGAGTTTGGGTTAAAAATTGTTTGGCATATAACATTAAATATTCTTTGTTATCTCCATAATAAACGGCATCTTCAGTAAACGTATGCTTTTTACTTCTGGCCGAAAACCAATTGGCAATGCCAATTCCTATATTTGGGTGGAAAAATGCAAATAACCTTTGAAAAAAATAATTACGATACACACTCAAAATAAACTTAAACCATTTTTGCTTTGGGCCTAAACCATCACCATGTGCAATATGAAATTTTTTATCTCCTAAATTAATAGTAATTGGATTATGATAAACGTTACAACCTAACTCCTGTTGTAAATAACCAAATTGCCATAAATCGTGGTTACCACAAAATATGTGTAGCTCAATACCTGCATCACTTAACTCGGCAAGCTTGCCTAGCAAACGAGTAAATCCTTTTGGTACAACGGTTTTAAACTCAAACCAAAAATCAAATAAATCGCCAACTAAATAAATAGCTTTAGCATCCTGCTTAATACTATCAAGCCAGCTCACAATTAGCTTTTCGCGAATTAAGCTTGATGCATAATTTGGAACTCCAAGGTGAAAATCGGAAGCAAAGTATATGTTTTTAGGGGTGCTCAACAAGTGGTTATTTATGCTAAATTAATAAGTATTCAAAAATGGATATGCCTTTAAAACTATTAATGGTTGTGGTGGTCGTCAATTAAAAATACAAAAAGCTCTTTAGGGCCATTTGCCCCTATCACAGTAGTGTTATCCAACTCGGTAGTGCGGCTTGGGCCAGTAGTAAAACTTAACATGCTAGGTATAGCTCTGCCATAGGCGTTTTTAATTGATTGCATAGCCTCTTTAAGCTCCATAACCACTTGCGATGTATTGGCAACAACAATATGTATTTGCGGAAATATAGAAATTGCTCTACCATTTTTAGCCGAACTAAGTAAAACACTTCCTGTTCTGGCAACTAAACTTTCGCAAGATGTAATTCCAACAAGCGCTTTAGTTATGGTAGTTTTCTCATGAGAAAAATTTACACCAATATCATTTAATTGGCGTTGAATATCGTCCTCCCAGCAATAAATATTTTTCAACTTTTTACGCTCAATAAGGGTTAGAAG
>JAGPCI010000141.1 GCA_018058165.1 Bacteroidia bacterium | reverse complement strand
ATTGCGGATAGTTTTTCGAGCGAAGGTTTATGTGAGGCTTTAATGGCTATGAAAAACAGGGAAGATTTAACATCTATTTTACGTGCAACTACCTTACCCGTATTTTTTGCAATAGGTAAATACGATTCGTTAATACCAGAAGATGTAATGCTAAAACAAAGCTTAATGTGTAATAAAAGCTACGTAGCTTACCTTAGCAAAAGCGCACACATGGGACATATTGAAGAAGCAGAGCTTCTAGCACAACACATTTTAGAGTTTATAACTAATTAAAGTATAGTTTTAAACCTGACAAATATCAACTAAAGCTATTGTATCAATATTATTATTAGTTTTGTTGATATGACAATTACTCAATTAGAATACGTTATAGCGGTAGATACCAACGGTAATTTTTTATCAGCAGCCGAAAAATGTGCTGTTAGTCAGCCTGCACTTAGCATGCAAATACAAAAGCTAGAAAGAGAGTTAGGTGTAAAACTATTTGATAGAAGTAGGCAGCCTGTAGTAGCAACAGAAATTGGTGTGAGGGTTATTCATCAGGCACGCGAAATTATAAAACAATGCAGCGTTTTAACCGAACTGGTTAGCGAAGATAAAAAAGGTGAAATATCAGGCCAATTACGCATTGGCGTTATACCTACAATAGCACCTTATGTGTTACCTTTATTTTTGGTTGATTACATGAAAAATCACCCTAAAGTACAAGTAGAAATTGCAGAAATAACCACTACCCAAATTTTACACCAATTAAAAAACGACCAATTAGATTTTGGTATAATGGCCACCCCAATTGATGCTGGTTACTTACAATACGCACCTTTATACTACGAGCCTTTGGTAGCATATATGAGTGATGACAACAAGTTATTTAACAAAAAAACACTTGTGCCTAGCGATATAGATGGTGCCGAAACTTGGATTTTAAATGAAGGTCATTGCCTACGCAATCAAGTATTAAACCTTTGTACTGGCAATAAAGGAACATCAAAAAATAAACAATTTCAATACCAAACAGGCAGTTTAGAAACCATTAAAAAAATGGTGGAAATGAATAGTGGATTAACCATTTTACCCGAGTTAAGCATTTTTGATTTTAACGATGACCAAATGGAGCGTGTGCGTTATTTTAAAAAGCCAGACCCTGTGCGCGAAATAAGTATTGTAACACATAGGGTAGATTTAAAAAAGCAACTTATAGAAAGTTTTACTACTGCATTACTAGCAGCCATTCCTGATAGGATGAAAAAAAACAAAGAGAAAGTTGTAATTGAATTTTAGTTTTCTGATGTAGTTTCTTCCTGTTTTTTATCAGAATCAATATGGCTGTTTAAGTGCGTAATTAAGGTTGTTAGTAATGATGCAAGCTAAAAAAGCGGTGATTATAAATTTGCTTTAAATAGCTTAACAGCAATGGCTAAAAGTATAATTCCAAAAAACTTACGCACCAAGGCCAACCCTGATTTACCTAAAACTCGCTCGATGTGTTTGGTAGATTTTAGCACAATAAAAACGATTATTAAGTTAACCACAATGCCAGCAAAAATATTTTGAATATGGTAAACTGCTTTTAATGATATAATGGTGGTTAAAGTTCCGCTACCAGCAATAATTGGAAACGCAATTGGTATAATACTGCCTGATTTTTCATCGGGGTCGGTTCTAAAAATATCAATCCCTAAAATCATCTCAATAGCTATAATAAATATTACTATCGAGCCAGCTAATGCAAATGATGAAACATCAATACCAAATAAATTTAGCAAACGTTCGCCAATTAATAAAAACAACACCATTAAAATACCAGCGGCAATGGTTGCTTTGCCCGAATCGATATGGGCAATTTTTTTACGTAGCGAAAGAATAATAGGTATTGCACCTAAAATATCAATCATTGCAAATAAGGTAAGGGTAATTGTTACAATCTCTTGTAATGAGAAAAAATCCATGCGGCAAATCTAGTGTTTATATTTTAAATAATGGGTTAACTAAATGTTATAATAAAAGCTAAATAAGATGGCTTATAAGAACTCACTAGCCTTGATTTTTATATGATTTTGTGATCATTAAATGCGGACAGTTTATTAAAAACTGTTTTCAAATTACAATTTACATAGTAGAGAAATGGTTCTAAATAATTACAACAATAACACCTTGTTGCGAAGATTAAAGTGGCAAATTTCTATTACAATACGGGTGTATACAAATTACACTTAAAAACTTAACTTGCACACAAATATTATCACATGATTCTTTCGTCTCAACACCTGGTAAAAAAGTATAAAAAGCGTACAGTAGTAAATGATGTTTCCATTCATGTAGAACAAGGTGAATGTGTTGGCTTGTTGGGACCAAATGGCGCTGGTAAAACTACAACTTTTTATATGACCGTTGGATTAGTAAAACCCGATAATGGAACCGTAACTTTAGATGGTGAAGACATTACGCCTTTACCTATGTATAAAAGGGCACAAAAAGGCTTGGGTTACTTACCACAAGAAGCCTCAATTTTTAGAACATTAAGTGTAGAGGATAACATAAAGGCGGTTTTAGAAATGACCAAGTTAACCAAGGCCGAGCAAACCGATAAATTGGAAGAGTTACTTGAGGAATTTGGTTTAAACCGCGTACGTAAAAGTATGGGCAATGTACTAAGTGGTGGCGAACGTAGGCGTTGTGAGATAGCACGTGCATTAGCAGTAAATCCAAAATTTGTATTACTTGATGAACCCTTTGCCGGAATTGACCCAATTGCGGTTGAAGATATTCAGCAAATTGTGGCTAAACTTAAACATAGAAATATTGGTATTTTAATTACCGACCATAATGTACACGAAACATTAAGTATTGTGGATAGAGCGTATTTATTATTTGAAGGAAAAATGTTAAAGGCTGGCACTGCTAGAGAACTGGCCGATGACGAAATGGTACGCAAGGTATATCTTGGGCAAAACTTTGTGTTGAGGTAATAATTGAAATTTATTAACTTTGACTTTTATAATCAACTAAAAAAGAAAAACACAATGAAAAAAGTATTTGCAACTTTAACTATTGCTGGTGTAGCATTGGTATTTGCTTCTTGCGGAAGCGAAACTCCTAAAACAGATTTAAACGCTCAAGAACAAGCTGCTGTAGAAAGCACAGTAGCAGCTGACGAAGCCGCTGGTGATATGATGGCTGATTCTATTAGCGCAATGATTGGTACTGATACTACTATGGCTGCTGAAGGTCATGACGGTCACGACCATGAAGGACACACGCACTAATTAATTTTATTTAAAAAAAACAGCGGATCAAATATTTTGGTCCGCTGTTTTTTTTTAACGATTACAAAGTTAAGTAGTACTTGGAGTAGGGTTACAAAGATTACAAAGTTATACAGTCGCTGGAATAAGTTTAAAACGTGCGTAAGCGAACCTTGTAATCTTTGTAACCTTGTAATTCCTTTTACTTCTTAATTTTTACAAAAACAATCTCACTCTCTTTCGCTTTTTTGGTAAGTTTTTTTCCTAACAATACTATTTCAGTAGAGGTTTCATATAGGTTTGTATTGTTATAATCTAACGCCCACTCATCATTAATAAACGATTGAATTGGTGCTGCTTGTTTTGTTTCAATATCATACTTTACAACTTGTAAAGCGTTAGCCAAAAATTTGAACTTTTTAGCTGTAAGCACACCCGTTTTACTATCAAATTTATTATAAACTCCATAGTCGTGAAGCAACCAATAAGCAGATTTTCCATCAGCAGAAAAATGTAACGAACCACGCGCAGCGATTTTTTCTGGTTTGGCCAAATAGTTTTCCATATTACCGCTTTGATCAAAAACCATAGCCACTAAAGGGCCAAGTTTGCCAGCAAAATTATTTTGTGCAGATATAAATAACCTACCATTAATTTCTTGTAATTTGATAGACGAATTGTGAAAAGATGCTTTAGCGCTTCCTTTAATTCCTGGTACCACTTTTAATATAGTTTGTGCCTTTTTTTCGTCAATACTTGTTGCATATTGTAACTTACCATTAGCAACTTTTGCAATTTGTATTGCGGTATATTCTTTCCACTTAGGAATTGCAAAATCTTTATAAACGGTGTTTTTGATACCAGAAATACCTTGCAAATAAACCGAACCATTTGATTCTAAAATTTCGGTAATTACCCATTGCGAGTTAGGCGCCAAAAATTTAAATTGTTCTGTAATAGCAAATGTTTCACCATCAATTCTTATGTACTCATATTGGTTAGCAGGAGCAACTGTAAGTTTCGATTTTTTGTAATTAATGGGAGTCATTATCATTACATAATCAAACACACCTGGTGCCTTTTCTATTTCTTTAACGGTAGGCAAACATTGGTAATCAAACGACAATGAAACCTCTTTAGTTATACCACCTTTTGCATCGTATTTTCTAAACACATAATGTTGTTTATCCTCTGGGCCAACACCTACAGTATTAAATAAAATATTACCCCCATCAGGTACAGGATTGTTAAACATCGGAATCCATTTTTGACCCTTTTCTTCTTTGGTATCAATAACATCAACAGTTTCTACAACCGGAATTTCACCGCAAAATTCACCGCCCTTTGTTTGGCTTACTGTTGGCTGACAACCAATAACAGAAACATTAACTTTAAAGCCAGATATACCAGCAGTTCCTGTAACCACATTTTTAAACATAAAGGCATTGTTAACTTGCCGTGTTAAACTAGCATTGCTTTTAAATATTGTTTTTCCAACACCAATAAGTGTAGTATTACCTGCAAGTGTTGCCGGAGTGGGCATATAAGTTTTACCAAACACATATTCATTATTTACCATGGCATCTTCAGATGATTCGTATTTTTTTTGCTCGTTATTTACCATAACAAACTGTTCATCAAAAGAGATCTTATCGATGCTCCATTTTAAGCCACGATAAGTGCTTGTGCCTGACCAACCATTTCTAGTTACATCACAAACTGGCTGAGCAAACTTTACATAAACATTGTTGGTATTAGGGTCGCGGCCTGCATCAATCATAGTCCAGCCTTTGTGTTTTTTAACCGATTCAAGCTCAAAGCCTTTTGTAGTTACTTCTACTTGTGCCTGGGCCAACACTTGTGTGGCACATGCTACAATTAATAAAATAGTTTTTTTCATAATTAGATAATGGTAAATTGTATTGGGCAAATTTATTTGCGTGCAATTATTTAATCAATACAGCATTCTACGTATTTAATAAAAGTTTAATAAAAAAAGCCTACTGAAAATTTGAGGTGCACATCTTATAAACTCAAAAAATTAGTTGTACATTAATTAGCTGTTTATGCTTACTCGATTTTCAAACCCTATCCGAACTAACTTAACACATTGCTATTTGTTGTAATTGTTTCATACAACAAATGGGTTGGTTGTATTATCGTTCGACAAAGGGATAAATGCTAATGCAAAGTGGGGACAATAAAAAAGAGGTTGCTTATAAAAAACAACCTCTTAGTTTTTTAACGAGACATATATGATTTTGTGTAATCGTCATCACCGTTATTTATCTCTTGTTGCTTATCAGACATGATTAATGCCTTCTTTGTTAAACTTAATACTTCGGAGGTGTCGGCTGGGTCGCCTGGTTCTAGTAGTATTACTAAGTTTTTTCCACCTACTTTAGTTACTACATAAGTACCATTACTTGATCCAAACGTAGAAAGAGTGGTGTATTTATCATCACTACCAAATGTTAAAGAAGCATCTCCTGCATTAAAATTCATGGTTGTAATTAGCGAATCACCAGGCAAAGCGTAGGCTTCAAATTTGTTAATTGCCCATGTACCAACTAAGTTTTCTTTGGTAACTTCCACTTGTGTATCAGTGTTGGTTGTGCTTGCATCGTCTTCAGACTTGCTACAGGCAATTAATGCAATTGCCATTAGTGGTAAAATTAGTTTTTTCATTTTTTTTATTTTAAGGTTTGTTTTTATTTTGATAAGAGGTAGGTATAAAACCCAACTCTTAGAATAACACTAAATATCCCTTTCGAACTTTTGCACGAAAGGGATGTTTAGTTAATTATTGTTTAATTATTTTTTGTGTGCTATTTCCTGCTTTCGATTTAATAGTTGCGAAGTATAAACCAGTGTTTAGTTCAGCTAAATCTACAACTGCTTGATTGGCTTTAAGTGAAACCGAAACTTGGTATAACTTTCCGGTTACATCAGTTACCACAACTTCGTTAATGGTGTTACCTAAATCTGTTTCGATATTTACCAAACCGTTTGATGGGTTAGGATATATGTTACTTACAAATTGATTTGATACATTATTTAAACCTGTAGAGCCAGTTCCTATTTGATAAAAACCTATAAAGTAAGCACCAACATTTCCACCAGTTGCAGGCATGTTGTGACTGCCAAAAGCAATACTTGCCGAATATACGCCCACACCTATTAATTTATTGTTAGATTGTGCCAAGTATTCCATTGTACCTCCAGCTAAACCACCAGTTGCTTTTACCATTGATGTTAGTGCACCAGCTTTGTCGTATTGTGCTACAAACTGTTCGGCAGCTAACAGGTTTGAAGAAAGTTTAGCTTCAACACTATCTGTTGCAGAAGATTGAAGGTATAAGTTTCCATTTGTATTTCCGCACACATACACCTTTCCAT
>JAGPCI010000140.1 GCA_018058165.1 Bacteroidia bacterium | reverse complement strand
ATATTATTGGTAGTTGATGTATTTGTATTTGGCATAGTTAATCAATGCGCAATGTAGTTAAAAAGCCTAACAGTATTTTGATTACTAGTTTTGTGGATATACTACTTTGGTTAAAAATAATCCTTGTGCAGGCACACTTTGCCCTGCTTCGCTTCTGTTTTTACTAGCTAAAATTGTTTCTACATCTGTAATGGCCAATTTGCCTCTACCTACATTTACCAATGTGCCAACTATAGCACGCACCATGTTTCGCAAAAACCTATTTGCACGTATTGTAAAAACAAGTTTATCGTGGTGTTGCTCCCACTTTGCATAGCTTACATTGCAAATAAAATTATTAACCTGTGTTTGTACTTTACTAAAACATTCAAAATCTTTTTGGCCTATTAAAAAACTGGCGGCTTGGTTCATTGCATCAATATTTAATGCGCCAAATTGATACCAACTTTCTTCTACCAAAAAAGGGTTTGGCTTTTGTATAATCCAATATTCGTATTCGCGCCATTCGGCATCAAAACGTGCGTTAAAATCTTCGCTTACTTGTATAATTGTAAATACAGCAATATCATTGGGTAAAACACTGTTTATTTTTTTGATAAACGTATTTTCGTCAATTACATTATTCGAATCAAAATGAGCATAAAAATCTTTAGCATGTACGCCCGTATCTGTTCTTCCGCAGCCTAAACTTTCAATATTTTCGCGTAACAACATACTCAATTTTTGGTCGAGCACTTCTTGTACACTTATTACATTAGGTTGCTTTTGCCAACCATGATAATGCGTGCCTTTATACGCCAACTGAATTAGGTAACGCATGTTTATTACAGTTTTTCGAAAACTATTGCTACACCTTGCCCAACACCAATACACATGGTAGCAACACCATATTGTACATTACGTTTTTGCATTTCGTGAATTAATGTTGTAGCTATTCTAGCGCCACTTGCACCTAATGGATGTCCGATTGCAATTGCACCACCATTTACGTTTACTATATTTGCATCTATACCTAAATCGCGAATACATGCAATGCTTTGTGATGCGAAAGCTTCATTTAACTCAAACAAACCAATATCGCTTATTTTTAAACCAGCACGTTGCACTGCTTTTTGGGTTGCAGGTACTGGTCCAATGCCCATAATTGCAGGGTCAACACCAGCTACACCTCTCGAAACAACACGAGCAATTGGTTTTAAATTATATTTTTTCACGGCCTCTTCACTAGTTAAAATCAATGCTGCTGCGCCATCATTTACACCACTTGCATTACCTGCTGTAACTGTTCCGCCTTCTTTTTTAAATGCAGGTTTTAAATTGGCTAAATCTTGTAAACTGCTTAAGCGCGGATGCTCATCTTTTGAAAAGATTATTGGGTCGCCCTTTTTTTGTGGAATACTTATTGGTGAAATTTCTTCAGCAAAACGATTTGCAGCATGTGCATCAGCATATTTTTGTTGTGACGAAACAGCAAAAGCATCTTGTTCTTCACGGCTAATATTCCAACGTTCGGCAATGTTTTCGGCAGTTTCGCCCATGCTATATGGGTGATACATTTTTGCCAAAGTTTTATTTGTAAATCGCCATCCAATGGTTGTGTCGGCAATTTCTGGTACACGCCCAAATGCACTTTCTGATTTTAGCATCACAAACGGTGCACGTGTCATACTTTCAACTCCGCCTGCAATATAAATATCACCATCACCAGCCATTATACTTCTGCTTGCATCTGCAATGGCCTGTAATCCAGAGGCACAAAGTCTGTTTACTGTGTTTCCTCCAACTGTAACGGGTAATCCAGCCATTAATGCAGCCATACGTGCTACATTTCTATTGTCTTCTCCGGCCTGATTTGCTCCACCAAAAATTACATCTTCAATAGCATTTACATCTATTTGTGGGTTACGCGCAATAATTGCTTTTATAATATGCGCAGCCAAATCGTCTGGGCGAACGTTACTTAATGCACCAGCATATTTTCCTACTGGTGTGCGTAAGGCATCAATTACATATACAGTTTTCATCTTTTTTTAGTTTTTTTGGCAATGATATAGTAGCATTTGTAGGCTACCATTTAATTATAAGCTGCGGCAAATGTATCAACTTTTTAGATAATTGAAATTTTGCGGTACATTTGCACCTTAATTTTAATATATGATTCAGCGTATTCAATCTATTTATTTCTTTGCTATTATTGTTTTAGCACTGATTACTTGTACTGGTCAAATTATCGATTATCAAGATAGTTTTCCAAGTAATGCAGCTGGTGTTGAAGCCACTGCGGCAACTGTTGGCCAGGCTTCTGCCTATAAACTTAATGCCATTTATTTTAACCATTATGTTAATGGCACTCTACAAAGTAGCGAAATACAATTTGGCCTTATTATTTTGGTTTCAGTAATTATTGGTTGGACATTAAACATTGTTTTAGGTTTTAAAAACCGTAAGCGCCAAATGTTACATACCAAAATTAACTTTGTGCTAATTGGTGCATATTTAACTGCGGTTTTAGCCAAAGCTTTTACCCAAATTCCTAATTTTAGTTTTGCTAACATGACTTTAAAAGCAAGTGTTGGTTTGGCTTTAATTATTTTTATGCTTTACCTGAATTTACGCGCCTTATTATTGGTTCGTAAAGATGATGAAATGGTGAAAAGTGCTGATAGAATTAGGTAGTTTAATTAAAAACATTAATGGGATATTATGCTAGAAAACAGCACACGTACCGAGTTAGAAAGTTTAGGTGAGTTTGGTTTAATTGATTTATTAACTAAGCACATAAAAATACATCAACCATCTACTTTAAAAGGGGTGGGCGATGATGCTGCAGTTATCAATCATCTTAACAACCGCACTGTGGTGAGCACTGATTTATTGCTTGAAGGAATTCATTTTGATTTAAGTTATTTTCCTTTAAAACACTTAGGTTATAAAGCCATTATGGTTAACATAAGTGATATTTATGCGATGAATGCAAAGCCTACTCAAGTTACAGTTTCAATTGGTTTAAGTAGTAAATTTAGTTTGGAGGCAGTTGAAGAATTATACGCAGGGATGTTAATGGCTTGCGATAGATATGAAGTTGATTTGGTTGGTGGCGATACAAGTGCATCAAAACAAGGGTTAATTATTAGTGTAACTGCTTTGGGCGAAGCTAATGAAGAAGATTTAGTTTACCGTAATGGCGCACTAGTACACGATTTATTATGTGTAAGTGGCGATTTGGGTGGTGCTTATATGGGTTATCAATTACTTGAGCGCGAAAAGCGTGTGTTTTTGGCAAGCCCAGATATACAGCCAGAATTAGAAGGCAAAGATTATATTATTGAAAGACAACTGAAGCCTGAAGCCCGCAAGGATGTAATAAAATTATTAAAGGATTTAGGCGTAAAACCAACTAGCATGATTGATGTAAGCGATGGTTTATCGTCAGAGATTATGCATTTATGTACCCAATCAAATGTGGGGATAAGTGTGTATGAAGAAAAAATTCCTATCGATCCACAAACTTATGATATGGCTCGTGAGTTAGATTTAGATCCAACAATGACTGCTTTAAGTGGTGGCGAAGATTACGAGTTACTTTTTACCATCAAACAAGCCGATTTTGAAAAGATAAAAAATCAACCTGATATTACGGTTATTGGTTACGTTACAGATGCAAGTGAAGGTATAAAAATGATTAGCAAAAGTGGCAACACTCATAACCTAAAAGCGCAAGGTTGGAAAGCCTTTTAACAATAAAAAATTATAACCAATGCCGCGTATACTTGCAATAGATTATGGTACAAAAAGGGTAGGGTTAGCAGTAACCGACCCACTTAAAATTATTGCAAGTGCATTAGATACAGTGCACGCAAAAGATGTGATGGCGTATTTAAAAAAGTATACGCTAAAAGAAGTAGTAGATTGTTTTGTGGTGGGTTTGCCTAAACGTTTAGATGGCACAGATTCTCAATCGGCAGTGCATGTAGACGCCTTTGTAACTTCATTGCAAAAAAACTTTCCAAATACTAAAATTGTTAGGGTTGATGAAAGGTTTACCTCAACAATTGCAACAAGAAGTTTGTTAGAAATGGGATTGAAAAAGAAAGATAGGGCTAATAAATCAAACATCGACCAAGTTAGTGCCGTGCTTATACTTCAAACCTATATGGAAATGATTTAATTTTATAGTAGTTTAATTGATACACGAGTTTTCAAAATGATATATCCAATTGTTGCATACGGTGATCCCGTATTAAGAAAAATAGGTACACCTGTTAGTATAGATTATCCTGCATTAAAAGAGGTAATTGCAAACATGTTCGAAACCATGTACGAGTCGCAAGGTGTTGGGCTAGCTGCACCACAAATTGGTAAGGCTATTAATTTGTTTATTATTGATAGCAGCAGGTTTGAGGATGAGAAATACCCTGATGTAAAAAAGGTATTTATTAATGCCGAAATTATTGAAGAAACAGGAGATAAATGGGATTTTGAAGAAGGCTGTTTAAGCATACCGCACATTCGCGAAAATGTGAAAAGACATAGCAAGCTTACCATTAAATACCAAGATGAAAACTTTGAAAATAAAGAGGAAACTTATGATGGTATTGTGGCTAGGATTATACAACATGAGTACGACCATATAAAAGGAATTTTATTTGTAGATAGGTTAAGTGAACTAAAAAAACGTTTAATAAAAAACAAGCTCATTAATATATCAAAAGGTGCTGTTAATGTTGATTATAAGATGAAATTTCCACAAACTAGATAACTTCCTTAGATTACTTTCGTTTTTTTCGTATTTATGTAATTCGGTAAATAAAATTTGTATTGCCGAATGAGTTGTAATATTTAATAAAATATCAACCCCCAAAAGCAAAAAAAAGAATTTAACATGCAACATAACTACCCTTCTTTACATTACTTTTTGCGCAATGCTGCCAATAACATTAAAACGCCAGATAGTACATTTCTATTGGCAAAAAAGGATGCCGGTTACGAAACGATAACTTACGCTCAGGTAATTGATGATTTAAATGCAATATCGGCCTACCTACTTAATAAGGGTTACAAAAAGGGCGACAAAGCTGCCTTAATTATCGAAAATTGCCCCGAGTATATTGCTTTCGACCAAGGTTTAATGCAATTAGGAATGGTTAATGTTTCTATCTATCCTACCTTAAGTGAAAGTGAAATACAACATATTTTAAACGACTCGCAAGCGGTTGTTATATTGGTGGGCACGCCATTTTTATTAAAAAAAATAAATAAAATTAGAGCCAATTGTCCACACCTTAAATATGTTATTACGGCTTTTGATGCAAAAGTAGCAGATGAAAGTGTGGAAACTTACAGCCAGATTATTACAGAAGGTAAAAAGTTATATCCAACTTTAAAGGATAAAGTAGAAGAGCAATTGGTTTCTGTTAAACCTGATGATTTATCGTGTTTGCTATACACATCTGGTACTACTGCATTGCCAAAAGGTGCCATGTTATCGCACAATAATTTTATGAGCAATGTAATAATGGGTGTACATTTAATACCCATTGTAAATAAAAATTACCGCTTTCTTTCTTTTTTACCACTTTGCCATGTATACGAGCGCACTGCTACGTATTATTTAAGTACTTATATTGGTAGTGAAATTGCTTTTGCGCAAAGTTTAGAAGCATTAACAAGCAATATTAGCGAGGCTACTCCAACAGCAATTTTAACAGTACCACGTTTGTTAGAGCGTATTGAAGAACGTGTGCGAAAAACTACCGCAACTGCAGGTGGTATTAAACTTAAAATATTTAACTGGGCATTAAAAATTGGTGAAACCCGAAGAATAAATAGAGAAGAACATAAAACAAACGGACTTTTGCTTGATGTACAACTTGCCATTGCAGAAAAGTTGGTATACAGCAAAATAAAACAACGTCTTGGTGGTAAAATGGAAGTAATGATTTCTGGTGGAGGCGCATTACCACAACATGTTGGCGAGTTTTTTGGGAATATTGGTGTTTTGGTTTGCGAAGGTTATGGTTTAACCGAAACGTCTCCACTTGTTACAGTTAATACACCCGAAAGGCAAATATATGGAACTGTGGGGCGTATTGGCAATGGTGTTTCGGTGGCTATTCAAAACCCAGATACTAAAGAAATTATTACCACACAAACTTATGATTCATTCCATCCCGATTTTAGCAGTGCCGAAGGTGAGATATTGGTTAAAGGTCCTAATGTGATGTTAGGATATTGGAATTTACCCGAACAAACTGCTGCTACAATTGATGCAGATGGCTGGTTACACACTGGTGATGTAGGTAAGTTTTATAAGGGATATTTAAAAATTACCGATAGAATAAAAAATATTTTAGTGAACTCGTTTGGTAAAAATGTGTACCCAACACCTATAGAAAACGCGTATTTAAAATCGCCAAAAATTGAGCAAATATTTTTAATAGGCGATAACCAAGAATATTTAACTGCTATTGTTGTTCCAAGTAGGGAAGAAATGAAAGAAGTGTTTGGCGTTAACGATGCGTATTTTAACGAAAACACAGCCTTTATAAATGATGACAAAATTTATAAATGGATTGATGAAGATATGCGTTTGTTCGAAAAAGAATTGGGTAAGTTTGAGCGTGTTCGTCATTTTATAATTAAACGCCAGCCCTTTAG
>JAGPCI010000139.1 GCA_018058165.1 Bacteroidia bacterium | reverse complement strand
CAACCCAAGGCTTACTCGAGCAGGCTGAGTAACAAAAATGGCTACACCAAAACTGATGTAGCCATTTTTAAATTGTATTATTTTACTGTTTAACCCAAATTACGCATTGGAAATGCATAATCGATAAAGAAACTGTAGATCAGTTTTATGCAAAACTGTTAACATTTTCTTTGCCGAGGCTTCGGCACGGGATTAACCCAACTAAATCAATTAGTTCAATTTTTCAAATCTTCTATTGACTAATTTGGGTTTAACTATTACTATAATCCATTGCTGCTTTAACAAACTTTACAAACAAAGGATGTGGTGTTAAAACAGTACTTTTATATTCGGGATGAAACTGCACGCCCACAAAGTATGGATGATCTTTTATTTCTACAATTTCTGCAAGTTTGGTTTCTGGATTTACTCCTGTAATAGACATACCTGCTTTTTCAAAATCTTTGGTAAACTTATTATTAAACTCGTAACGGTGGCGATGACGCTCCGTAATTTTAGTTTTTTCGTAGGCTTTAAATGCCTTGCTGTCTTTAGTAATTTCGCAAGCATAAGAACCTAAACGCATGGTTCCGCCCTTTGCCGTAATTTTTTTCTGGTCGGGCATCATATCAATTACCGCGTGTTTGGTTTTAGGATTCATCTCGGTACTGTGTGCATCTTTAAATCCTAACACATTTCGAGCAAACTCAATTACACAAGTTTGCATACCAAGGCAAATACCAAAAAACGGAATTTTATTTTCGCGTACATATTTAACTGCCGCAATTTTACCATCAAT
Source organism: Bacteroidia bacterium (assembly GCA_018058165.1). Classification (GTDB taxonomy): domain Bacteria; phylum Bacteroidota; class Bacteroidia; order UKL13-3; family UKL13-3; genus UBA6183. The sequence continues at coordinate 5,909 of JAGPCI010000139.1, read as the reverse complement.
TGCACGTCCGCCAAAACCTGGTGCTACCAACACACCATCTAAATGTGCTAGTTTCTGATGTGCATTTTCATCGGTTAATAATTCGCTGTGTATATACTCTAATTTTACCTTACACTCTTTATTTGCACCTGCATGTATAAAGGCTTCGGTAATACTTTTGTAGGCATCTGGTAGCTCTACATATTTACCAACTAAACCAATTTTAACTTCGTGTTTAGGGTTTTTATGTCGGGTTAAAAAGGTTAACCAACTATCCATATCTGGCTCGTTTTTGGCCGAAAGTTTTAGTTTTGTTAAAACCGTTTTATCCAACTTTTCTTTTAACATAGCCATCGGCACATCATATATGGTTTGCATATCTAATGCCTCAATAACCGAGTTTGGTGTAACGTTACAAAACAGGGCAATTTTTCGTTTAATATCTTTATTTATAGAGTGCTCTGAGCGGCATACCAATACATCTGGCTGAATACCCGACTCTAATAACATTTTAACCGAGTGTTGGGTTGGTTTAGTTTTTAACTCGTGGGCTGCACTTAAATATGGCAATAAAGTTAAATGTATTACCATACAATCCTCTGGCTTTAACTCCCATTTTAGCTGGCGTACAGCTTCAATGTATGGTAGCGATTCTATATCACCAACGGTTCCGCCTAACTCGGTAATAATAATTTCGTATTTGCCAGTTTCGCCAATCAGCTTCATTCTACGCTTAATCTCGTCAGTAATATGTGGTATTACCTGAACTGTTTTGCCTAAATATGCACCTTCGCGTTCTTTTTCAATAACATATTGATAAATACGGCCTGTGGTAACATTGTTTTCTTGCGAGGTAGGCACATTTAAAAAGCGCTCGTAATGGCCCAAATCTAAATCAGTTTCTGCACCATCCTCGGTAACATAACATTCGCCATGCTCGTAAGGATTAAGTGTTCCTGGATCTACATTTATATATGGATCAAACTTTTGAATGGTTACAGTATAACCTCGTGCTTGTAGCAACTTAGCTAATGATGCGGCTATAATACCTTTACCTAATGATGAGGTTACGCCACCTGTAACAAAAATATATTTTGGATTGTGATTCATGTTTTTTACTGCGGATTAATAGAAAAATCTTGGGTAAGTGTATAAAAACCAATTGGATAATTACCCGCAAACCACATAGCATTTTTAACTATATGGGATACAAAGTTAATAAAATATTAATGGGTAAAAAGCATGTTAGAAATTAGCGCATAACTATTTTTCAACATTGCATTAACTTAATGGCTAAACGCTTTGTTACTTGCTAGTAAGCCTCAAAATATTTTTTTTTATTTATTAAGTTTTGCCAACACCTTTTCTAAATCATCGGGTGTATCAATTGCAATTGTTTCTAAATCGGTTTCTTGTAAGGTTATTTTGTAGCCATTTTCAACCCAACGTAATTGCTCTAAACTTTCAGCTTGCTCTAAAATGCCTAAAGGTAATTTGGTAATTTGTTCAAGCACATCTTTACGGTAACCATAAATTCCAACATGTTTGTTGTAAACAATCTCAAACCCATGATTTCTGCGATATGGAATGGCAGCCCGCGAAAAATATATTGCATTATTATTTACATCTGCAACAACCTTTACCACATTGGGGTTTTGAACATCTTCGTTTGATTTTATTTTTTTAAATAAGGTAACAATTTGGGTTGATGATTTTTGCAATGCTTGCGCTAGTAATTCTATTTGTATTGGGTTGATAAAAGGCTCATCACCCTGAATATTGATAACTGCATCGCAAGTTCCAGCATATTGGGCCACTACCTCTGCACATCTATCTGTACCGCTCTGATGGTTAATATTTGTCAAAACTACTTTGCCACCAAACGACAATACATGATCGGCAATTCTACTATCATCTGTTGCAACAATAACATCGGTTAATGATATTGCACTTTTACATTGTTCGTAAACGCGCTGAATCATACTTTTACCACCAATATCTATTAATGGTTTTCCAGGAAAACGGGTTGATGCATATCGTGCCGGAATAATTCCGATTATTTTTGTCATGATGATATTTGTTAAAATTGCGTTTCAAAAATAACCGAAAAAATCTTAAGTAAACTATATTCGCACATGCATGTTTTTTATCAACCCAATATAACCGAAACACAGATAACACTTACGGAAGACGAATCGAAACACTGTGTGAGGGTGTTACGTTTAAAAAAGGGTGATGAAGTATACTTAGCCGATGGAAAAGGAACAGAGGCAAAAGCCATTATTATTGATGACCATGCAAAAAAATGTGTGTTACAAATTACCAACCAAATATTGCATACTCAACTGCAATCAAGCGGTAGAAATTATTATTTGCACCTTATAGTGGCTCCTACCAAAAATTTTGACCGCATGGAGTGGTTTATTGAAAAAGCCACCGAAGTTGGTATTGATGAAATTACTTTTATTGAAACTGAAAACAGCGAACGTGCGAAAGTGAATTTAGAACGTTGCGAAAAAATTGCCATAAGTGCCATGAAACAAAGTAAACAATGGTATTTGCCTAAAATAAATACGGTAGTAAAATTACAAGAGGCAATAAAAAATTGTGAAGCCGATGTCAAATTTATTGCATGGTGCCCAACAAATTACACCGAAATATTTGGACAAAAATTAACATCAATTAAACCCAGCAATATTGCCGTATTAATTGGGCCAGAAGGCGATTTTACAACAAAAGAAATTGAACTTGCGCAGCAACACAATTTTATGCCTACATCGCTAGGTAAAACAATTTTAAGAACCGAAACCGCAGCTTTATTTGTTTGCATGGCTGCCAAAACAATTAGTGGCAATTAACATATATTTGAAAAATGGGTAAAAAAATAGCACTACTTTTTATAGTTGCACTTATGTTTGGGTTTGCACCACCAACTTTAAAAATTGCCAAACTAAAATACAATGGTGGTGGCGATTGGTATGCAAATAAAACCTCGTTGCCAAATCTTATAAAATTTTGCAACCAAACCATTGGCACCAATATAGTGCCCGAAGAAGATGTGGTGGAAGTTGGCAGTTTAGATATTTTAAATTACCCTTTTGTGCATTTAACTGGCCACGGAAACATTGTATTTAATAATGCCGAGGTTGAGAATTTAAGAAACTATTTATTAGCGGGTGGTTTTTTACACGCGGATGATAATTATGGAATGGACAAATTTTTTAGGCGCGAAATGCAAAAGGTATTTCCTGAATTAAGTTTTGTAGAGTTACCTTACAACCATCCTATATATCAACAAAAATTTAAGTTTAACAATGGCTTACCCAAAATACATGAGCATGATGGAAAAGCGGCACAAGGTTTTGGTTTGATATACAAAGGCCGATTGGTTTGTTTTTATAGCTACGAGTGCGATTTGGGCAATGGTTGGGAAGATGCAGATGTGCATAACGACCCTGAGCCTGTAAGGCAAAAAGCACTACAAATGGGCGCAAATATTTTACAGTACGTGTTTAGTAAATAGAGGTGATTATACATTAATTTTAAGCGGTATAAATTCAGTGGCATTTTTTTTGAAACAAATAGTTACTCCAACCAATTTAATAGCAAAAGCCATAAAATTTAAAATGCTGTACATTTGATTTACAAAACGGTGTATTTGCATAGGTTAATGCTATAGACGAATGTTACCCCCATTCCATAAAAATACATAGTAAATGAAAGCAATAGTTTATAAAAAATATGGACCACCACAAGTAGCCAAATTAATGGAAGTTGCTAAGCCAATACCAAAAAAACATGAAGTATTGGTTAGGGTTTATGCATCGACAGTAAACCGCACAGACTCTGGTTTTCGAAGTGCAGAATATTTTATTTCACGATTTTGGAGTGGCCTTTTAAGCCCAAATTATCAAATTTTGGGTTGCGAGTTTGCAGGTATAATTGAAGAAACTGGTCAAGGTGTAACATTATTCAAAAAAGGTCAAAAAATATTTGGGTTTAACGACAAGACTTTTGGTGGACATGGAGAATATTTAACAATTGCAGAAACAGATGCACTTACAACAATTCCAGATGGCATAAGCTTTGAAGTAGCAGCAGCCTTAACTGAAGGTGCACATTATGCTTTAGTGAATATTAGAGCTGCAAAAGTTAAGAAGGGTCAACATGTTTTGGTTTATGGAGCAACAGGTGCTATTGGTTCGGCTGCCGTACAATTATTAAAACATTTTGGAGCAATAGTTACGGCAGTTTGTAATACAAAAAACGTATCTCTTATAAAATCTTTAGGTGCGAATTCTGTAATAGATTACCAAACACAGGATTTCACGACAATTGATAAAAAATTTGAATTTATTTTTGATGCAGTAGGAAAAAGCTCCTTTGGACAATGCAAGCCCTTATTAACCAAAAAAGGAATTTACATTTCTACCGAATTAGGGAAGCATGGTGAGAATTTATTTTTTGCCCTTACCACTCCACTTTGGGGAGGTAAAATTGTATTATTTCCCATTCCATCAATAACCAAACAAGATGTTATATTTTTAAAAAAACTTGTTCAAAAAGGTGAATTTATGCCCGTAATTGACAAACAATATATTTTAGACCAAATTGTAGAGGCATACAAATACGTAGAATCAGGACAAAAAACAGGTAATGTTGTTCTACAAATTGTAGCGAACACTAGTAAATAAAACACATTTACAATTAGCTAGAAGTATGGTATGAATATATTACTAAATCAAAAAATCCTCTCAACTGATTTTGTAATTTCGTTTTTTTTTCGCAAGTTTTGCAAAGCAAATTGGTTTATTCATACTCTAAAATTAACACCAATTGTAAAACCTAAAACTATAATATAAAACAACAATAAAATGAACAAAATCAAACATCTTTTAACATTGTTATTTTTATTAAACACAATTATAACTTTTGGACAAAACACCACCAGCAAACCACAAGAACTGCCGTATATTGAAGTAACCGGAACAGCTGAAAAAGAAGTGATTCCTGACGAAATTTATATTTCAATAGTTATTCGTGAAAAATATGAAAACCGGGTTAAAGTAACAATAGAAAATCAAGAAGAAAACCTGAAGGCTGCTATACTATCAATAGGTATTGATGGCACAAATTTATCCTTATCTGATGCAAATGCTGATTATGTAAAAGTTAAATGGCAACGTAAAGATGTATTAACCAAAAAAGATTTTTTGCTAAAGGTTACAAATGCTACTTCAGTAGGACAGGTGTTTCAGAAGCTAGACGAATTACAAATAAATGATGCTTATATTTCGAAGGTATCGCATTCGAAAATAGACAGCTTAAGAAAAGTAGTAAAAATACTTGCAATTAAGGCTGCTAAGGAAAAAGCTGATTATCTTTTAAATGAAATTGGTGAACAAACTGGTAAGCCATTAATTGTAACAGAAGGTACTATCACAAATAATTTACCACAACGAAATGCCAATATGGTTGCAAATACTTTTTCTGGTGTTGATTCAAGGTATGCACCTTCACCTAAATTTGAGATTGAATTTCAGAAGATAAAGTTATCCGCTAGTATTTATGTGAAGTTTGCAATTAAACAATGAGCATTAAATAACTAGGATAAGAATGAACATTTATGCGATTTTTTTTGCATGTAGTTCTTTACCATTAGCAAACAACTCCTTAATCATCAAATCCAGCACAACAAGCAACATTCTGCCCCAAAAAACTCCGCTAACTAAAAATTAAATACCATGAGTAAACTACCTTTTTTATTCGTTTTTCTTTTTGTAGGGGTACTGTTTAATGCCTGCAAAAAAGATGTGCCTTTACAAAATGAGGTAGTGAGAAAACTATATCACAAAAGCTCAAACCTAGAAATTTCTGAATGTAATATAAACGGTAAAAAATTATACTGTAAAACCATGTTAGTGTATGAT
>JAGPCI010000138.1 GCA_018058165.1 Bacteroidia bacterium | reverse complement strand
GTTTTTAGCCTATTATGCTTTAAGCAACTTATTGTTGTGGTGGGCAGTTATTGTAACTTTAACTGTTTTTTTAGGGTTGATGAAGTTGCATACCAAAGCAAATAAAAAGTTAAATTACCACAAAACCATTCAGCAAATTTGCGAACAAGAAACCCAAGCTTTTTTTAGCACTTTTGATGGTGCCGAATATTCAAATGCAGCGAATCCATTTGCGCAAGATTTAGATGTACTTGGCGAGGGTTCTATGTATCATAAAATAAACCGTACTACAAACTTTTTAAGCCAAAGCAAACTGGCTGAAATGTTATTAAAACCAGCTGTTACAAACCAACAAGTTTTATTACAACAACAAGCCATAAAAGAATTAAGTAACAACCCTGAGTTTATACTACAATACCGAACTTTCAGTACTTTAGCTACACAAACTCAAGAGCAAATTTTAGCTTACGCTAGTTGGATAAAACAACCCACTAGAGTAATAGATAAAGGCTATAAAATTTGGTTAATTTGGTTGGTAATTGCTGCCAGCATTGGTGGTATTTTTGCAGCGGCAACAATTGGTTATTGGGGATTACTTATACTGGCTATTTTAAGCAATTGGCTTTGGGTTGGCTCGTTATTAAAATACAGCAATAAAACACAAACAATTGGTGGAAAACAACGCAGTCAATTTGATCAGTTTGTTAAAATTAACGACTTATTAAATACACAAAATTTTACTTCACAAACCTTGCAACAATTGCAACAAAATTATGTGCAATCTACCATTGCCATTAATGCTTTAACCAAATTACTAAATACTTTCGACCAACGTTTAAATACCATGCTAGGCCCAATATTAAATAGTTTGTTGGTGTTTGATGTGTATTGTTTGTGGCATATAGAAAAATGGAAAAAGCAACATGGCCTGCAATTACAAAATTGGATGCAAATAAATGCCCACTTTGAAGCATTGGTAAGTTTAGCAACTTATGCCTACAAACACCCAAATTATGTTTATCCGGTTTTATCAAACCAGCCTTTAACTTTTAAAGCTACACAATTGGCTCATCCATTAATTGATGATGAAAAAAATGTATCGAACAGTTTTGAGTTTAATGCTCAACAAAAAGTATTTATCATCACAGGGTCAAACATGTCAGGTCAAAGCACCTTTTTGCGTACTGTTGGCGTATCTATTTTAAATGGAATGATTTGCTTGCCAGTAAACGCAACCAACATGGAGTTTAGCGTAATTAAACTACTTAGCTCAATGCGTATTGTAGACTCGCTACAAAGTGATACTTCATATTTTTATGCAGAATTAAAACGACTAAAAACCATCATGGATGAAGTAGACTGCAACGATTTACCTGCATTGCTTTTTATAGATGAAATGTTGCGAGGCACTAACTCAAAAGAAAAACTTGAAGGCTCAATTGCCATTATAAATAAATTGGTAACCAAATCTTGCGTATCGTTTATTGCTACCCACGATTTGGCCTTAGGAAAATTGGCCGAAGAATTTCCAAACCAAGTAAACAACTTCTCGTTTGAAAGTAACATTATAAATAACAACTTGGTGTTTGATTACAAGATAAAAAGCGGTGTGGCACAAAGTACCAATGCTACTTTTTTATTAAAAAAAATGGAAATAGTTTAATCAAAACAGCATCTATATTTCTAAATAATTTCTTAATTTTTAACCCCCTTCTTAATTTTAATAGTTTTTTAAGAGCACTAAAAACAGCATGTTTCATTACGATTTATAATGTTTACAAGCTATTCTCAATTAGCAAATTATCATTCCGTTGTTTTATTGAAAACTGATTTATATCTTACAAAATCATTTAAATCATTAATAAGATGGAACAACCTTACAAATCCCCCAAACAATTAAAGTTTAAGCAATTGGGATTGCTTATTTTTACAATGCTAGTTTGGCTCAGCCCAACAAAAGCGCAGATCACCCTAACCTCCTCTACAGGCTCATCAACAAGTGCAAGTTACACTGCCTTAAAAGCCGCAATCGACAATATCAATAACGGCACACACACTGGTGTTATCAGCATAAAAGTGCATGCCAATACATCTGAAGCTGCTGCAATTAATTTATTAGAAAATGGCAATGTAGCAGGTGCATCATACACTGCAATTACCATTAACCCAGCAGATACAGCTACTTCGGTTAAAGTAATAAACGCCACTTTTAGTGCTAATACATTGTTAACCTTAAATGGTGCAAGTAATGTGGTTATTGATGGTAGACCCCTATCAACAGGTACCGCTAATTTGCTTTCTTTTAACCAAACTGCAAATGTAGCTGGCTCACACAATGTTGTTTTTACCAACGGAGCATCAAATAATACCATTCGTTATACAACTATTTTTAATGGGTCGATAGGTTCGATAGTTAGCCATCCAGTAAGATTTTTAACTGGATCAAACGCAAATAATGTAATTATAAACTCAGTAATAAATGGAGGTAATTTTGGCATTGAAGTAGCAGGAACCAATGGTGCTGCAAATGGTTTAATAACTATTGCAAAAACTTTGCTAATCAACCAAAAGTCTGCCGCTATTAGGCTTGCAAGTGGTGTTGGTAGTATGGTTATCGACTCAAACGATTGTACACATAGTATTGCTACAACATTGGGTGGATTTCAGTTTTTAAACATTACGCTAATAGAACCAACTGCAACGGTAACGGTTACTAAAAACAGGGTGTATAATTTAAATACATCTGCTGCCAATTTTTTACAAGGCATTATTTTTTCGCCTGCAATAGCAAGCGGAACATTAAATGTTACTAATAATAGTATATCATTAGGCACGGCTACTTTTCCTAACACATTAAGTCAAATTATACGCTGCTTTTTGTTTGGTGGTGCTGCGCAAGCAACCGTAGTGTTACAGCACAATACCTTTAGAATTGGTGGAACTCATGTTACCCTCAACGGAAATCCAACTACATGTGGAATTTTAAAAACTAACTCAAACACTTCAACAGTTTTTACAAGCCGTAATAACATTTCACTAAATACACGAACAGGTACAACAAGTCAACATGTTGGTGCATTTTACAGTACACCAACTACAGGCACCAATGTAATTGATTACAATACTTATAGTGGTGGACCAAATTTTTTAACTGCATGGATAGGTACTTTTCATGCTACAATAGGCACATATAAAACAGCTGCAGCGCCATTAGAACAAAACAGTTCGTTTGGTTTAATTGATTTTAACAATACAGTAGAACCAAGTGTAAATTTAAATGGCCCAAATACATCTGGTGGAAAATTAGCTGGTACAAATGTAAATGTTGCTACAGATTATTATGGTAGCTTAAGAAATGCTAATCGCCCATACCGTGGTGCATACGAAGCCATGAATCCAGTTGATACTTTTGATTTGCAAACGGTAATATTATATACCTACGGAAAAATTCCAATTGGCACTACAGATACCGTAAGGGTGTTGGTGCGTAACTTAGGTGCATCGCCTGTGGTTAATGAGCCTATACATTTAAGCAGTTCTTTAAATGGTTATTTAGGTTCAGTTAATGTTTCGTTACCTCTTGGTGGCGAACAAATAGTTAGCATGATTCCTTATACACCTTACACTTTGGGTTACGATACGTTAATGGCATACCCAAATGCAGATCAAAAACCTAATAATGATACATCACTTTGGGTAAGAGAAAATACCTTAAATGCATTAAGTTATAGTCGACCTTTTTTACCGCAATTAGGTAATGTAGGCACAAACCCTGAAGGTGAAATTGTAGCAAAATTTTATACCCCATTTGCTAATTTTATTAACCAAGTAAATGTAAACTTTACCAATGCATTCTTTAATGGTCCATTTCCATTTCAGGTTGTAATTTACGAAGATTCTGGTGCTAACCTAGGACCAAAAATGAATCCGTTATGGGAATCGACAGTGCAAAACACGGTTAATGGTGTGTTCAATTTATCAATACCATCAATTACAGTTAATGGCTCGTTTTACATTGGTGTTCGCCAAACTTCGGCTAACAATATTGGCTTTGCGTATCAAAACGAAAACCCAATTAGAAATCAAACATTTTACTTCCGCCAAGGTACAGGTTATATTACTACAGCATGGAATGATTTTGCAGTAAATCCAGCAAATCAGTTTAGGTTTATGATTGAGCCTAGATTAACCATTAATGATGATTTGGGTGTTACAGATTTATTTTCTCCAGGTAGCGGATGTGTTAACATAGGAACACAAGCGGTTTCATTTGAAGTGCAAAATTTAGGCTTATTAGGACAAAGCTTTTTTAACGATACACTAAGTATTTACGGTAAAATTATTAAGCCATCTGGTAATACTATTTCATTTGGACCTGTATACATTACCAATAGCTCACTTGGCGCAGGTAACACTACTAATATTATGGTAATTCCAGCATTTAATTTCGATTCTGCTGGTGCTTATACTTTTACTGCTTGGACTAAGTTTGGACCTGATGCAAATGCAATTAATGATACTTTGCCACCTTTAGTAAGAATTATTTCGGCAGCACAAACTGCACCAGTTGTACAAAACTTTAATGCAGCTACTTTCCCAACTACTTTTACCACCAATCGTTTTGCAATAAGCACCAATAATGGTACAAATAACAGCAATTCAATTCGTGTTGTAATTAATAACACTAGCCCTTTTGCAGCCAATGCGTATGTACAAACACCACGTATTAGCGGTATTACTACCAATAGCATTTTAAGGTTTGATTACCGCATTATAAACAACCTTGGTGGAACAGCTGCAACATTAATAAATACAGATAGCATTAAAATAATGGTATCAACAGATTGTGGTAATACGTTTACTCAGGTTAATTTAATTAATGGAGTTAACCATATTGCATCTGCTAACTACGCAAGTTATTCGTTTGCTTTAGGTGCATTTATTGGTACCGATGTTATTGTAAAAATTGATTACGAATGGTTTGGAACTACCAATGATGTAGTTGTTGATATGGACAATATTCGTATTGTAGATGGACAAAATGATGCGGGTGTTGTTGCTGTTTTAGCCCCATGCCGATCAGTTATTTTAGGTAGTGCCGCTTTTAGTCCATCAATTACTGTTAGAAACTTTGGTACTAGCGCACAATCTAATGTGCCTGTAGTTATGGCAATTTCCGGGCCTGCCAGTTACAACAGTTCAACAACTGTTTCGGCAATTGGAATTGCTAGTAGTGATATTGCAACATTTGCAAGTACATTTAACCCAACAGTTGCAGGTGCATATACACTAAAAGTATGGACAGCATTAACAACAGATGGCGACCCATCAAACGATACTTTAATATATACATTTAATGTAACAGACGTTAATCTTGGAAATGCATCGGTAAATGCAATTCAGTTTAATGCTAACACATCATTAAAAGTAAAAAACACACCAAGCTTTAATGCCACCTCAGGCTTAACAATTGAAGCTTGGGTTAATAGAAATGCAAGCGCAGCTTACCGTACCATTATTGCAAAAGACTCGGCACTTGGGTATTTACAATACAGTATGGGTATAAATGATAATCACTTCTTAGATTTCTTTATTAATACTTCTAGCGGCTTGCATCAGTTCACCTCTCCATCTATTGTTCCTGCTGGTATAAATCATGTGGCGGCTACATTTAATGGTACTAACCTTTATTTATATATTAACGGAGCAGTAGTGTTTGATACAACATTAACTGCATCAACAATTGATACATTTAATTATGATATTACAATTGGTAATAGCGGATTAGGTAGTACTGCATTTTTAAGTTTAATTGATGAACTAAAAATTTGGAATACCTCAAGAACAGCTAGTCAAATTCGTGCAAACATGCACACCCGATTAGCAAATGCATCAAATGCAAATTTAATGGCATACTATCGTTTTGATGAAGGTGCTGGATTTACATTTACTACCGATGCTTCTGGCAATTGTAACACTGCCGAATTTAGCAATATTGCACCAGCTTGGTCTGCCATTCAATATCCTTTAGGCACACCCGTTGTGGGTACCGAAGGCATATTTTATGATGGCACACACCCAATAGGTTTAACAGGTTTAAGCATGGTATATACTGGTATGTTGTCAGGTATTGATACTGTTTATGCACATAAATTTGCAGGTGCTCCAATTGGTATTAGTCCAATAACAAACCCAGGCGGTGCTACTACAGTACATCCTGCTTATTGGATGTTATACCGTTTTGGAAACGGAACTAGCACATCAACCAATTTAGAATTTGCCTTTGCCAGTGGTAATTTAAACTCAGGTGTTAATGCGTCTGATTTAAAATTATTTAACCGTGGATTAACCGAAACTACAGGTTGGACTGCTGCAAACACAACTGCTGCAAGTGCTGTATTTAGTACACAAACAGTAGTATTTGCTCAAACACAAACTATTTACAACAAACAAATTACTGTTGGGGCAAACAACAACCCACTACCTGTTACTATGTTGTACATTAATGCTAAAGCTAATAATTTTGATGCAGTAGTGCGTTGGGCAACAGGCACAGAAATTAATTGTAGAGGTTTTGCTTTAGAACGCTCAATTGATGGAAAAACCTTTGCAGAAATTAACTTTATAAAAGGTGCTGGCAATAGCAAAATAACACAACAATACAGCTATCAAGATGCAGACATTTTTACTGCAACAAAAACTGCTTACTATAGGCTAAAAC
>JAGPCI010000137.1 GCA_018058165.1 Bacteroidia bacterium | reverse complement strand
GGATAATAACCTAATTGCTATAAACGAAATAACGGAGGGAAATAAACATGCATCTGAACTTACCACGCTTATTAATAAAACAATTAACGATGGTGGTGTTACTTTACAACAGCTTAGTGCTATTTGCGTAAGCAAAGGTCCTGGTTCGTATACTGGGTTACGGGTAGGTGTTTCTACTGCTAAGGGTTTGTGTTTTGGGTTAAATATTCCATTAATCGCCATTAATACCTTGCAAAGTTTGGCCAGTGTTTATATGCAACAAAATCCTAACAATACGCACTTAATTTGCGCCATGATTGATGCCCGAAGGATGGAGGTTTTTACAGCCATGTATCAACCCAACTTAACTGAATATACAGCTACGGAAGCTAAAATAATTGATGAGGAAAGTTACCTTACCGAGTTAAACAATTCTGCTATTGTATTTATAGGAAATGGCGCTGCAAAATGCAAACAAACCATTACATATGCCAATGCTATTTTTGTTGAAGATATTGTTTGTTCAGCAAAAGGATTGGGCGATTTAGCTTACCAAAAATTTAACGAAAATAAGTTTGAAGATGTGGCCTATTTTGAGCCGTTTTATTTAAAAGATTTTGTAGCAACTACACCCAAACAAAAATAATTAGTTAGCTATTTGTAGCGCCCATTACCACCATTTGTTCAAGGGTTGGCGATTGGCTTCCACCCATATTTTCTATTGTAATAGCAAAGGCCTGAGCAGTTTCAAAATCTTTCATTTTTAACATGGTGCTATCACTATCAGCAATGGGTAGCATACCTGCATCTACAGGCTTTCCGTCTACAATGGCCCAAAGTTGGTATTGTTTTCCTTCAGGTAACACAGGTAAATTTTTAACCTCTATGTAAACCGATTTATTTTGTTTGTCCCAATAAATCATGGCCATACTTTCAGGCGATTTTTCAACCCCTTTCATCAAAACCCTACTTACCGCTGGATTACTCATAATAGCCATGCTTTGTTGCATGTTATCTAACTTAACTTTATTGGTTTTTAAGCCATCAGCCAAAATCGTTTTTTCGGTATTTAAAGCAATTACCTCTTCGTTGGCTTGTTTCCATTTGCCATAAAAAACAACATTTGCAATTACACTTAGGGCTAAAAATACAACACTTGCGGCAGCTAAATATTTATAGGTATTATTGGTTGCCGAACCTGCATTAAGACTAATAACTTTAGCATTTTTGGGTTTAATATTTTCAGTTTCGAGTGATGAGATTTCTGTAAAAATTTTATCTTTTAATTCAGGTGGTGGTGCCATTGAATGGGCTTGAGCATAAGTACCCAAAGAAAGCTGAATTGCTTCTAGCTCAGCTTTAATATCGGTATGTAATGCACACATACGTTCTACATCCGCTGCTTCGGAAGCATTGCACAAACCAAGTGCATAGCTTTCTAAAATTCCGCTCGATATGTATTCGTTTGTTTTCAATTTATTTAAATTCTATCATTACCGTTCTTAAATGACTAATTGCCGCACGTACACGTGTTTTCACTGTTCCTAAAGGAATTTCTAATTCCTTAGAAACTTCATCTTGTGTATATCCTTGAAAGTAAATTTTATCAATTAATATGCGATGCTCTGGTTTAAGATTTTGAACAACCTTTTTAATTCCTATATTATCTACTTTTTGTTCAATATTGTTTTGTTTGTCTATCACATGTACGACATCTTCAATGTTTTGGTTTTGTGATTCTTTCTTGAAGTTTTTAGATCGTACTTCATCTATTGAAGTATTTCGACAAATATTCATCATCCAAGTAAATATCGAACCTTTTGATGCATCGTAACCATCAATGTTTTTCCAAATCTTAACAAAGGCTTCTTGCAACACATCATTAGCTACATCTTCGGCCTCAACTACTCGCCTAATTACACCATACAATGCACCCGAATAGTTATCATACAAATACGTAAAAGCAGTGCGGTCCTTTTGTTTAAGGGCTGCTACTAATACCTGTTCGTTTTTATATGGAGATTGTGCTTTAATGATAATTTTATCTTGTTTTCAAACATATAGAAAATAGTTTTTCAAACAAGGTATTTATTTCTTTGTAACCTTATTATTGCAGTTTGAATAGTATGCCAAAATCATATATAGCTAACTACAATTCCGCTATTAAAGCAATAAACAACTTGGCCAATATTAATTCTGAAGCAGAAGCAACTGCAATAATCTCTGCTAAGTTGGTTGCTTTTAAATTATCTGGGTCGCACTCATCTGTTAATACACTTACAGCAGCACAAGGCAAGCCCATGTGGTGGGCGGCAATAACTTCGGGTACAGTACTCATGCCTACTGCATCGGCTCCTATGGTGCGTAAATAACGGTATTCTGCGCGAGTTTCAAGCATTGGCCCAGGCACCGAAACATATACTCCCCTGCGTAAATTAATTTGTAAACGCAAGGCAATATCTTCTGCCTTTTTATTAATGAATACATCATAAGGAGCACTCATGTCAGGAAAACGCGGACCAAGTTCATCTATGTTTTTACCGATTAATGGATTTGTGAGAAGCATATTTATATGGTCGTCAATCAACATTAATTCACCCTTTTTCCAACTTGTATTTAAGCAACCTGCAGCATTTGATAAAAGTAAAAACTGTATTCCTAATAATTTCATTACCCTAATTGGCAATACAATTTGTTGCATGTTATAGCCTTCGTAAAAATGAAAACGTCCTTGCATAGCCAACACTGTTTTATCGCCAATTGTGCCATATATTAGTTTTCCTGCATGGCTTTCAACGGTTGATACAGGAAAATTAGGAATGTTTTTATAGGATATTTCTTTAATAACTTTTATGTGTGAAGCCAAATGGCCTAAGCCTGTTCCTAACACAATACCAATTTGTGGTTGAACAATACCTTGCTGTTTTAAATAGGTTACGGCTTCGTTTATTTGTTGCATAATGTGTGGGTTAAACTTTGCACAAAGATGTATTGATATTGCACAATTACAAGTTACAGAAGATTGATATTTGTTAGTTAATAATGCGTTTCAGCTTGTTTGCCCGTACATGTTTTACAACATACAATAGCTTAAGTTTTTGAGTGAAACTTGTGTAGTTAGTTTTTTATTAACCACAGCGTACACAACGAAACACAACGGTTTATCTCGATAAATTTAGTAATAAGCTAATACGGCACAACGTTGATTCCTTCGGAATATTAAAAGTTCATCATCCAATATTCAGAAGTACTACAAATTAAATGCTGCCATTCCATTTTCTAATAAACCATTCAAGACTTAATAAACCCAATAAAATTACAAAAATCCATTTCAAATCAATCCAGCTTTTTACATCTTGATTTTGATAAATAATGGGTTTAATAGAAGGATTAGTTTTAATACTTTCTGCAAGTTTATCAATGTTATTTAGGTAAAACATTTCACCATTTTTTTGTTGTGCCAATTCGTTTAATAATTGGTGGTTTGCAGTGGTTTGCACAAACTCTAATTGCATTGGTTTAATTACAAATTTACCTACTACCTTTTGGGTTTGATTACCAAATGTGGTGTTGGCCTGATAGGTATAAATACCAGGTGCAAGAATGCCCGCGTTAAGCGAATATCCACTTGCTGTTTTATTAAAAGTAAAGGTGTAAATTTTGCCTTTGTTGTTGGTAATTTCAATGTTTACTTCAGGTGTATTTATTAACTGATAACTTTCGTTGTAAAGTTCTGCATCAAAAGTTATCGATTCGTTTTCGTCAAACTCCTTTTTATTGTTTACAATAAACCTGCTTTTGTCTTTTTTAGTAGTTAAGTATTGCACCATGCCACCTAAAATTGTTTGGGTGGTTTTTTGGTTACTTATACCAAAATCATACATATACCATTTCCAGTAACCTTCTGCACAAAAAAATCCACTTTTATTGGCATTTCCTTTAATAAAAAACGCCAAAGGATATTCTGTTTTTACGTAACCAACTTGTTGCTTAAACAGCACTTCTACTTCGCCATTAACTTTATAATTACCAAAAGGTGCTAATACAGGCGGAAACTTTTTAATGTGCTCTTGCTCGTCTTCTGTTAAAGTAAATAAGCTAAAATTATTGTTGTATATAGGTGTAACCTGGTTAACACTTCCGCGCGCACCCACAATTTGTAAAGCAGGTTCTAACTGATTTAAATAGCCCAGATTATTTTGTGCACCTACCACATAAAGTATTGGCACATTTTTATCTTTAATTTGTTTTAGTAAACTAGCACCTTCACCATTAATTCCTGGCAGTTGATGGGCAATTACCAAACTGTAATCATTAATATTGGCAGGTAATTGTTGTTGCGAAACAATAAACGATTGTACCGCATAATTTTCGTGTTGGTTTAATGTTTTTTCAATTGCAGCAATATCTGGATGAGGTGTGTAAGCTAATATGGCAATTTTTTGTCGGCCATCAATTACATTAATAAACACATCCATGCGGTTGTTTACCAAACTTACTTCATTGGTGAGCGGAGTTACTTCTACTACCAAATGTTGTGTACCATTTTCGGTGGCTTGCAAATTGGTGGTTAATGTGGTAAAATAATTATTGGTTAATGCTAAGTTTTGATTAAAAACAGGCTTACCATTTTGCGTAATTTTTATTTGGCTTGGTTGGCCTGCGGCTGCATAAGCGGCTACATCAATTTGTACCGGAAATGTATTGCCCTTAAATACAAGTTGGTTGGTTCTAACATTTTTAACCAACACATCTTTGCGCTGAATGGTATCACCCAAAGCAATTGTGTATAAAGGCGCTTTAACATCGTTAGCCGCGTTTAACGGATTTTCGCCCTTGTTGTATAATCCATCACTTGCTAAAATTACCGCACCTAAGTTTACACCATCGTATGTATTTTTTAAGGTGTAAAAAAACTGGTTTAAATTGGTTTGTTTGTCAGTAAAATTTGGGTTTGATGCCGCCTTTGTTTCTTTACCAACTAGGTAAGGAATTACATCATAATCATTACCTAAAGTAGTTTGTAAGGTTGCAATTTGATTGGTTAAAATGGTTTTAAGTTGTGTGCTATCGTGTGCAATATTTATTGATTGTGAGTTATCAATTGCAAAAACTATCACAGGCTTTTGGGTTTGTGTGGTTATAAGTTTTACCAACGGACCCAACATCAACACAAATAACACAAACAATAAACTAAACCTTAGTGCATGCAAAAGCGCATTAAGCATTTTCGCATTTGGTCCTTCTAGGCCAATTGGATTATTGCGGTATAAAAACCAAGTAGCCAATGCCGCTAATAACGCACCAATTACACTAAACCACAAAGGGTATTCTGTTAGCATTTAAACAAGGTTTAAAAAATAAGTTAGTAATAAAAAATAGCTTGGCTAATTTAAAAAAGCCCAATAAACAAAGCAAATTATTGCATCACCATTCCACCATCAACACAAATGGTTTGTCCGCTTACATAAGCAGATAAATCAGAGGCTAAATACAATACAGTATTGGCAACATCTTCTGGCGAACCACCTCGTTTTAAAGAAATACCTTTCACCCATTCTGCCCGCGTATTTTCGTCTAATGCTTCCGTCATTTCTGTTTCAATAAATCCTGGTGCTATGGCATTACATCTAATATTACGTGAACCTAATTCTTTAGCAACCGATTTTGTTAAACCAATCATACCAGCTTTTGATGCAGCATAATTTGCTTGGCCAGCATTACCAGTTATACCTACTACCGAAGTAATATTAATAATAGAACCAAAACGATTTTTCATCATTGGGCGTTGTACCGCTTTAATTAATGCAAATGCAGATTTTAAGTTGGTATTCATTACTTCATCCCACATATCCTCTGTCATGCGCATTAATAAATTATCGCGCGTTATTCCTGCATTATTAATCAAAATATCTAAACTGCCAAACTCCTTTACAATCTCTGTAACCAAAGTTTCGGCTTCGGCAAAATGCGCAGCATTACTTTGGTAACCTTTAGCTTTTATGCCTAATGCCGTAAGTTCTGCTTCAAATATTTTTGCCTTTTCTACCGAACTAACAAATGTAAAAGCAACATTTGCACCTTGTTGTGCAAGTTTTAACGCTATACCTTTTCCTATGCCTCGTGTGGCGCCTGTAACTAATGCGGTTTTTCCTGTTAATAATGTCATGCTATTTTTAAAATTAAACGTTGTAAAACTATACCGTATATTGGTTGTAAGCAAATATGCTTAATAAATTTAAATGTACAATGCGTAAAGTGTTAAAATTAATAAATAGTTATGCTAGCTATTTTGATAATCGCATTACACTACCGCATCAAACCAAATAAATTTTAAAAGTACTTTTTTAGCTGCAAAAATTTGTTTTCAAAATATCGTTTGCTCAAGTAACTTACTGCTATTGTAACTGCCAAATTTATAACCACAAACAAACTTATATTTAAAGTATTATCTAAGTTTATTTGATGGATTTGACAGTATTTTATCATGCTATGTATCGCAATTAAATGATACACATACATACCATAACTTAACCCGCCCAAAAACGAAATAATACCTTTATCTGCAAAATTAAATGCTGCATATTTTGAAATAAAAACGGCAATTAATCCCGTAAAGGCTATGGCAAAAATTAAACTTCTAAATAAATTAATGTTGCTAAATGCAATTTCGGGCAATAAGTATTTATGAAAAAACACCAACAGAATAACCAATCCTAAATAAATCCATTGTGTAATTTTGGGTAGTTTTTTTATG